>JACRBD010000358.1 GCA_016234625.1 Caulobacterales bacterium
CAGGGACAGGATCAGTTGTCTTTCGGGACAGCCTGTCCTGTCCCCGTCAACGCGAAAGGGGACAGGCAATCCGGTCTCAAGGGACAGGAAGGCCAGTCCCCATCCCTCACAGCCCCCGTTCCCTCACCCAGGCTTCCAGTCGAGCATTGACCGCCTCCGGCGCCTCCTGCTGCACCCAGTGGGACACGCCCGGCAGGCGGTGGAGGGTGAAATCCTTCACATAGGGGCCGTAGCCCTCGGTCAGCTCAATGCCCAGGGCGCTGTCCTCCTCGCCCCAGATCATCAGGGTCGGAGTCTCGATCATTGGCGCCCGGCCGGGCCCGTACTTCGCCAGGCCATTGCGCGCTCCGGCCCTGTACCAGTTGACCATGGCCGTCGCCGCGCCGGGGATCAGGGCGTTGGCGCGATAGTGGTCGACCACCGCCGGCGGGAAACGTGACTTGTCGACCGCCATGTCGGTGAAGGCCCGGCCGATCGCCTCGGCCCGGTTGCGGGTCAGAACCCACTCCGGCAGCCAGGGGATCTGGAAGAAGAACACGTACCACGACCGTTTGCGCTGGGCGGGGTTGGTCTTGATGTCCGCGGCGAAGACGGCCGGGTGTGGCACGTTCATGATCACCAGGCCGTCCAGGTCCTTCAGCCGCTCCATGGCGAAAACCCAGGCGACGATGGCCCCCCAGTCGTGAGCGATGAGCAGCCGCCGTTTCGCCCCCAGGGCGTCGAAGATGGCCGCGGCGTCCCGGGCCAACAGCTCCACGTCGTAGGGCTTCACACCCTTTGGCCGGTTGGAATGGCCATAGCCGCGCTGGTCCACCGCCACCGCCCGCCAGCCCAGCCTGGCCAACAGCGGCAGCTGGAAGCGCCAGGAGTATTTGCTCTCCGGAAAGCCGTGCAGGAACAGGGCGACCCGGTCGCCCTCGCCGCACTCGTCGATCTGGAAGGTGAGGCCGTTGGCCTCGATGGCGCGGCTGGTGATTTCGTTCATGCGGAGAGGGTGAAGCCCGGCCGCATCGCGCGCAAGCGCCACGCTTGATCCAGAGCCCGCGAACGACTAAACCCGCCCTTCGCGAAAGCGCGCCGCCTTAGCTCAGTTGGTTAGAGCGCCGGTTTGTGGAACCGGAGGTCCTCAGTTCAAGCCTGAGAGGCGGTACCATCGCGAAGCGCGCTCGCGCACCCTTCCAAACAACTGTTTGAACCTATAGCGTCCCCGAAACATTTGGGGAGACCGCCATGATCGACAACCGCATCACCCGCCTGCTCGGGGTCCAGTACCCGATCGTGCAGGCGCCGATGGGCTGGATCGCGCGGTCGGCCCTGGCCTCGGCGGTGTCCAACGCCGGCGGGCTGGGGATCATCGAGACCTCCTCCGGCCGCCTCGACGAGGTGCGCGAAGAGGTGAAGAAGATGCGCGGCCTCACCGACAAGCCGTTCGGGGTCAACATCGCCCAGGCCTTCGTCCGCGATCCCGATATCGTCAGCTTCGTGGTCGACCAGGGGGTCAAGTTCGTCACCACCTCGGCGGGCGATCCGAACAAGTACTGCGGGCCGCTGAAGGAAGCCGGCCTGACGGTCTTCCACGTGGTGCCGTCCCTGGCGGCGGCGCTGAAGGCCCTGGCGGCCGGGGTCGACGGTCTGGTGGTCGAGGGCGGCGAGGGCGGCGGCTTCAAGAACCCGCGCGATGTGGCGCTGATGGTCCTGCTGCCCCTGATCGCCAGCAAGACCGACCAGCCGATCATCGCCGCCGGCGGCATGCTCGACGGCCGCACCATGGCGGCTGCCTTCGCCCTGGGCGCCGAGGGCATCCAGATGGGCACCCGGATGGTCTCCTCGGCGGAATCGCCGGTGCACCAGAACTGGAAGGACGCCATCGTCGCCGCGGCGGAGACCGACACGGTGTTCCTCAACCGCTTCGGTCCAGGGCCGGCCCTGCGGGCGTTGCGCACCGGCAAGACCACCGAAATGGAGGTCAACCCGCCGGCCGCCGGCGCCATGCCGGAGATGGCCCGGGCGCTGGAGCTCTATTTCGGCGGCGACATGGAGGCCTCCATCGCCCTCTCCGGCCAGGTCGCCGGCCGGATCGACAGCGTCCGCCCGGTGGCCGACATAATCGCCGACACGGTCAAGGAGTTCCACGAGGCCTGCGCCGAGTTGGGAGCCAGGTACGGGAAGTAGATGTCCTTCTCCCTGAGGGAGAAGGTGTCGGTCGGAGACCGACGGATGAGGGTGTTCGGCCCCTTCCGTAGTCCCTCATCCGACCTGCTCCGCAGGCCACCTTCTCCCTCCGGGAGAAGGGATTGGCGGAGTTGCCCCACCTCGCCTCGCGTGCCACGTTCGGCCCGAACCGGGGCCGACAGAGTCCCGGCCAACCGGGACGGGGAGAACGGCCATGGGGCAGGGCTGGAACCGCGCGTTGAGCGCGCTGACGTTGACGGGCGCGCTGGCGCTGGCGGCCTGTGGGCCGGGCGGCGGGTCGGCGGCGAAGCCCAACACCACCTACCAGGAAACCCTGATCCAGCAGCTGATCGACGCCAAGCCGGGCGATGTGATCACCATTCCGGCCGGCGTCTACGCCATCGACCGGGGCCTGAGCCTCGACATCGACGGGGTGACCATCAAGGGCGCCGGGATGGACAAGACCATCCTGACCTTCAAGGGCCAGGCGGCGGGCGCCGAGGGGCTGCTGGTCAACGCCTCCAACTTCACCATCGAGGACCTGGCCATCGAGGACGCCAAGGGCGACGCCCTGAAGGTCAACGAAGGTGAGAACATCGTTATTCGGCGGGTGCGCACCGAATGGACCGGTGGACCGAAGACCAGCAACGGCGCCTACGGCATCTATCCGGTGCAGGTGCGAAACCTGCTGATCGAGGAGAGCGTGGCCATCGGCGCCTCCGACGCCGGCATCTATGTCGGCCAGTCCGACAATGTGGTCGTGCGCCGCAACCGGGCGGAGTTCAACGTCGCCGGCATCGAGATCGAGAACACCCGCAACGCCGACGTCTACGACAACCTGGCGACCAACAACACCGGCGGCATCCTGGTGTTCAACATGCCCAATCTGAAGGTCTCGGGCTTCGCCACGCGCATCTTCCGCAACCGGGTCGAGGGCAACAACACGAAGAACTTCGGCCGCAAGGGCTCGGCCGTGGCCTCGGTGCCCGCCGGCACCGGCGTGATCATCAACTCCAACGACCAGGTGGAGATCTTCGACAACGACATCGGCGGCAACGACACCTCCAACGTGATCATCTCCAGCTACTATTCCACCGGCTACATGAACCAGAAGGGCGTGGAGGCGAACTTCGACGCCTATCCCGAGGCGATCTTCGTCCACGACAACCGCTTCACCCCGGGCGGGGCCAAGCCGGACGGCCTGGACCTGCAGGCGCTGCGGGTGGCCCTGTTCGGGGTCACCGGCCGCCTGCCGGATGTGCTCTGGGACGGCTACGTCGACGTGAAGAAGTTCAAGGGCGGCAAGGTCGACCCGGCGCTGGCCGTCTGTGTCGACAACGGCGCGGCTCAGACACTCAACGCCGACGGCCCGCACAAGAACAAGTCGCCGGCCCTCGCCGGTGAGTCGGTGCGCTGCCGCCTGGCGCCGCTGCCGGCGATCAGCGTTGCCGCCGCCGGACCTGTGCCGGCGGAGCGCAAGGTTCCGGCGCCCGTCAAACCGTGAAGCGCCTCGCCCTTCTCCTCATCACCCTGACGCTCGCGGCCTGTTCGCCGCGGGCGCTGGAGCCCAGGTTCATCGCCGACGGCGCGCCCGAATCCCTGGCCGATTGGGGCATGGTCGGCGTGCGGGACGGGCGGCTGACCCTCGCCGAGGGCGTGACGCCCTACGAGCTGAACACCCCGCTGTTCACCGACTACGCCGGCAAGCTGCGCACGGTCTGGATGCCAAAGGGTCAGGCCGCGAACTCGACGCCGGACGTCGCCTTCGATTTCCCGGTCGGAACGGTGGTCACGAAGACCTTCTTCTATCCCAAAGGCCCGGACGGCTCGGTGACGCCCGGCGACGACCTGGGGCTGAGCGAGACCGGTGAAGGCCTGGATCTGTCGAAGATTCGGCTGATCGAGACCCGCATCCTGGTCCGCCGGGCGGCGGGCTGGGCGGCCTTTCCCTATGTCTGGAACGAGGACCAGACGAAGGCGACGCTGAAGCGCATCGGCCAGCCGATCTCCTTGACCCTGAAACGGCCGGGACGCAGCGACGCCTTCATCTATCAGGTTCCCAACGTGAATCAGTGCGCCGGTTGTCACGCCACCGACCATGCGGCCAAGGCGCTTCTGCCGATCGGGCTGAAGTCGCGGCACCTGGACCGGGAGGTCACGGTGGCCGGCGCCCGGTTCAACCAGCTCGATCGACTGGTGCAGATCGGCTACCTGCGCGGCCTGCAGACAACGGGGCGGGTGCGCGCGCCGGACTGGCGGGACGAGACCGCTTCGCTGGACGGCCGCGCCCGGGCCTGGCTCGACATCAACTGCGGCCATTGCCACAGCCCAAAGGGGCCGGCGGACACATCCGGTCTCTATCTCGATGCCGCCACGCCGATGGGGCCGTCGCTGGGTCTGTGCAAGCCGCCCGTTGCGGCCGGGCAGGGCACCGGCGGCTTCGTCCATGGCATCGAGCCGGGTCGCCCCGACCAGTCGATCCTGATCTTCCGCACGGGCTCCACCGATCCGGGGGCGATGATGCCGGAACTGGGCCGGTCGCTGTTCCATGACGAGGGTCTGGACCTGCTGCGCCGCTGGATCGCAGCCATGCCGCCGGGCTGTCGCTGACATGGCGCCGCCGCCGGATCGCACCTGGCTGTCGATCCAGCACCTGCGCGCCGTCGCGGCCCTGTCGGTGGCCCTGTTCCATGCCTGTCAGTGGTCGCAGATCAACTTCGCAACCGGCCAGGCCGGGGTGGACGTATTCTTCGTCATCAGCGGCTTCGTCATGTGGACGGCGAACACCTTTGAACCCGCGCGGCCGCTGGCGTTCCTCAAACGAAGGATCATCCGGGTCGTCCCGCTCTACTGGCTGATCACCCTGGCCCTGGCGGCGGGAGTTCTTCTGTTTCCGGCGCGCTTCCCGGACCTGACCGTGACGCCCGATCACCTGGCGCTGTCGCTGGGCTTCGTGCAGCACATGAACCCGGCGGGCTATCCCTTTCCCCTGCTGACGCCGGGCTGGACCCTGAACTACGAGGCGGTGTTCTACCTCGCCTTCGCGGGTCTGCTGTGGCTGCCCCAGGCGCAACGACTGTTCGCCCTGAGTTTCACCCTGCTGCTGCTGGCCCTGGCCGGATTCGCCTGGCCGCCGGCCTACCAGATGCTGCTCAACCCGCTGTTCCTGGAGTTCCTGGCCGGAGTCTGGCTGGCCCGCATGGCCCAGCTGCAGCTGCTGCCGGAGCGGCCCGTCGGCTGGCTGCTGCTGGGTGGCGGGGTTGGCCTGTTCGCCCTGATCCAGCTGATCAACATGGACTGGGACCTGTGGCGGCCGATGGTCTGGGGCGTTCCCGCGGCGATGCTGGTCGCCGGCGCGGTCAGCATCGAGGCCGACGGCGGCTGGCCGGCTATCCCGGGCCTGAAGACCCTCGGCGACGCCTCCTACTCGACCTATCTGATCCACACCCTGACGATCGGCGCCCTGGCCATGACCATCGGCGCCTGGAACGCCCTGGTCTTCATCCCCCTGGCCATGGCCGTGGCGGTGGTCTCCGGTCTCGCGTGCTGGTGGCTGGCCGAAAAGCCGATGCTCGATCTGCTGCGACGGCGGCTTGCCTGACGCAACGGAGCATCCGCATACTCCCCGTCATCCATGCGTCAGACATGGACTGGGACGGGGAGCTCTGGAATGAAGCGGATTGGCGCTTGGGCGGCGACGCTCGCGGTTGTGGCCATGCTGGCCGGCTGTGGCAAGGGACCGGCGAATGTCGATGGCGCGCGGATCGCCGCCGCTGACAAGGCGCCCGGCGAGTGGATCACCCACGGCCGGACCTATGGCGAACAGCGCTTCAGCCCGCTGGACAAGGTCACGGTCGCCAACGCCGGCCAACTGGGCCTGGCCTGGAGCTTCGATCTTCCGGAAAACCGGGGGGTGGAGGCCACGCCGCTGGTCGCCGACGGCGTGATGTACACCACCTCGTCCTGGTCGATCGTCCGCGCCTTCGACGCGAAGACCGGCAAGTTGCTTTGGGAACATGACCCGCAGGTGCCCCGCAAGACCGGCGTCAAGGCCTGCTGCGACAGCGTCAACCGGGGCGTCGCCCTGTGGAAGGGCCGGGTCTATTTCGGCGCCCTCGACGGGCGGCTGATCGCCCTGGACGCCAGGACCGGCAAACAGGTCTGGTCGGTGGTCACGGTCGACCAGACCAAGCCCTACACGATCACCGGCGCCCCGCGGGTCATCAAGGGCAAGGTGCTGATCGGCAACGGCGGCGCGGAGCTGGGCGTGCGCGGCTATCTGTCGGCCTACGACGCGCGCAACGGCAAGATGCTCTGGCGCTTCTACACCGTCCCCGGCGAGCAGCCGACCGACGACGCGGCCTCCGACAAGGCGATGAAAATCGCCCGTCCGACCTGGAAGGGCCAGTTCTGGAAGGTCGGCGGCGGCGGCACGGTCTGGGATTCCATGGCCTACGACCCCGAGCTGGACCTGCTGTACATCGGCGTCGGCAACGGCTCGCCGTGGAACCGCGACATCCGCTCGCCCGGCGGCGGCGACAACCTGTTCCTGTCCTCGGTCGTGGCGCTGAGGCCCAACACCGGCGAATACGTCTGGCACTATCAGACCACGCCGGGCGAAAGCTGGGACTACACCGCCACCCAGCACATCATCCTGGCCGACCTGACCATCGGCGGAAAGACGGTCAAGGCGCTGATGCAGGCGCCCAAGAACGGCTTCTTCTATGTCCTCGACCGGGCCAACGGGAAGCTGATCTCGGCCGAGAACTACGTGCCGGTCAGCTGGGCCACGGGCGTTGATCCGGCGACCGGCCGGCCCGTCGAGACGCCCAACGCCCGTTACGGGTCGGGCCCCGCCCTGGCCATGCCTGGCCCGCTGGGCGGCCACAACTGGCAGCCGATGGCCTACAGCCCCAGAACCAATCTGGTCTACATCCCGGCGCAGGAGATCCCATTCCCCTACATGCAGCCGGGCGGGGCCAACGCCAATTTCCGCTATGAGCCGGGCGTCTGGAACATCGGCGTCGACAGCCTGGTCGCGGCCCTGCCCGACGACGCGGCGGCCCTGAAGGCGGTTCGCGCCAGTCTCAAGGGCCGGCTGATCGCCTGGGACCCCATCGCCCAGAAGGAACGCTGGAGCGTGCAGCACAGCGGCCCGTGGAACGGCGGGGTGCTGGCCACAGCCGGCGGGCTGGTGTTCCAGGGTTCGGCCACCGGCGAGCTGGCGGCCTACGACGCAGCCACCGGCAAGAAGGTCTGGTCGTTCGATGCCCAGACCGGGATCGTCGCCCCGCCGATGACCTACGAGATCGATGGCGAGCAGTATGTGGCGGTCATGGCCGGCTGGGGCGGCGGCTTCGCCCTGACCATCGGCGCCGGGGCCGATCCGCGTTCGGACGGCCCGCGCCGGGTGCTGGTGTTCAAGCTCGGCGGCAAGGGCGTCCTGCCGCCACGGCCGGCGTCGACCAAGGCCTTCCCGGACCTGCCGCCGCTGACCGCGACGCCGGCCCAGATCGCCGCCGGCAAGCTGACTTTCGCCACCTACTGTGGCGTTTGTCACGGTTCCAGCGCGGTGTCGGACTTCTCGATCCCCGACCTGCGCTACTCGCCGGTGATGACCGACGCGGCGACCTGGCGGGGCGTGGTGATCGACGGCGACAGGGAAGCCAACGGCATGGTCTCCTTCAGCCGCTTCATGACCCCGGCCAGGGCCGAGGAGGTGCGGCAGTACGTGCTGTCCCTGGCCCATGGGCAGAAAGCCAAGACAACAGCCGCTGGCGGGAAGTAGACGATAGTCCATGTTCGTTGCCGACGCGCCGCCGCCACCCGAGGTCGACACTG
>JACRBD010000359.1 GCA_016234625.1 Caulobacterales bacterium
CCGCTGGACTCCACCAGCCGGATCATGGACCCGCTGGTCATCGGCGACGAACACTACGGCGTCGCCCGCCGCGTTCAGGAGATCCTGCAGCAGTACAAGCAGCTGAAGGACATCATCGCCATCCTGGGCATGGATGAACTGTCGGAAGAGGACAAGCTGACCGTGGCCCGCGCCCGCAAGATCAGCCGCTTCCTCAGCCAGCCGTTCTTCGTCGCCGAGCAATTCACCAACAGCCCGGGCAAGTTCGTCGAGCTGGCCGACACGATCCGCTCGTTCAAGGCGATCTGCGAGGGCGAATACGACCATCTGCCGGAAGGCGCCTTCTACATGGTCGGCGCCATCGAGGAGGCCGTCGAGAAGGCCGAGAAGATGGCGCTGGAAGCCGCGTAATGGCCGACAAGCTCCACTTTTCCCTGGTCGCCCCCGAGCGGGAGGTTTTCTCCGGCGAGGTCGATCGTGTCGACGCGCCGGGCGCCGAGGGCGACTTCGGCGTGCTGTCCGGTCATGCCCCGTTCATGACGGCCCTGCGAGAAGGGGTCGTGACGATCCATGACGGGTCGGCCACGCGCAGCTTCGAAATTCACGGCGGCTTCGCCGACGTAAACGCCCATGGGTTGACGATCCTCGCCGAGCACGCGGTCGAGGCGTAGACCTCGACAAATGACCGCCGCAAAGCCACATCAAGATGGCTTGCGAGGGAACGCATGGCGGTTTTCAATGCCGCCGACCAAAGAGAAGGATCCGTCGATATGCGCCGTCTTGCGCTCCTTAGCCTGACTGTCGCCGGCGCTATCGCCGGTTCCGCCATCGCCCAGGAACAACCGGCCGCGCCTGTCGCGCCCGAGGCCCCGGCCGCGCCCGCGCCGGCCGAGGTCGCGCCCGCGCCCGAAGCGCCGCCCGCTCCGCCGCCCGTCCCGACGGATGTGACCTCGCTCACGGTGATGAATGTCATCGAGCGGGTCTGCACCCCGATGGTGCGGGGCACGCCGATCGCCCAGCTGGCCCCGGCCCTTGGCTTCAAGAAGAAGAAGGACGTCTGGGTTCTGGTCTACCAGAAGGGCTATCAGCTCTCGATCCAGCCATCGTCGACCAACCCGAACATCTGCACCATCGACGTGAACCACCCGGTGGAAGCCACCGCCCCCGCCGCGACCCTGGCTACCGACCTGCATTACTGGGCGGTTCGTCAGGGCGGCGGCTGGTACCTGGCCCGCTTCGACAAGTATGTCACCGACATGGAACGCACCACGCGTTCGTGGGAAAAAGAGGGTGACGTCGAGGGCGAGGCCCTGGTGCTGATGACCGAGCGCAAGATCGACGGCAGGCCGGTCAACGCCAAGTACGACCACACCCAGGTCCTGTTCAGCATCCGCCCCGCCGCCGTGAGGGCGAGTGGCCTGGACTGATGTCGTCGGGGTCGCCGGGGTCCTGCTGATCCTGGCGGCCTACGCCGCCGGCATCGTCGGAAAGCTGCACCCGCAACAGGCGCTGTCGCTGCTCGCCAACCTGGCGGGCGCCTCGATGATCCTGCTGTCCCTGTGGCGCGACTTCAATCTTTCGGCGGCGTTGATGGAAGGCGCCTGGGCGCTGTTCGCGCTGGGGGGGCTCGTCCGGCTGCTGGTCGTCAGGCGGCCGCCTGACGACGCTCGCTGAGCCAGGTCAGGCAAAGCGCGGCCACCTCGTCCCAGCCGGGTTCGCCCGGCAGCCAGTGGCTCATATCCCGCAACACCTCGAACCGGGCGGCCAGACGATCGGCCGTGGCCTTCACCGTGGCCGGCGGGTGGATCACGTCGCGGCCGCCGGCGATGACCAGCGCCGGCGCCTTGACGGCCCCGGCCGGGGCGGAGGTGGTCATGAAGGGATCCAGCCACCAGTTCAGGGTCTGCCACAAGGCGAGGCCGCTTTCCGGAACCATGCGGGCGAACACCGCCTTGCGGTCGTCCTTCGCCATCCGGTCCAGGCTGTAGAGCTTGGCCAGGGCGTAGTCGGGATCGATCGCCTGCAGCCAGAAGGGGCCCAGGGCGTAGAGGCTCACCGCCGAAACCGCCTCCTCCATGCTCGCGCCCGGCACGCCCCAGGGCGGCGACGGGGCCAGCAGGATCAGGCCCGAGACCGGCGCGCGCGCGGCGGCCAGATGCGCCACCAGCCCGCCCATGGAATGGCCGATCAGAATCGGCGGTTCCGACGCGGCGCGGCACAGTTTGGCGACATGGTCGGCGAAGTCGCTCATCGAGCGGTTGGCGGCGGCGCCGCCCGCGCCATGGCCGGGCAGGTCCGGCGTCGTCACCTCATGGCCGGCGGCTTCGAACGGCTCGCGAAAGCGCTCAAAGACCCAGCCGCCACAGAAGGCGCCGTGCACCATGATCACGGGTGCGGGCATCAGTTCCCCTTCAAAAACCGGCGGCGCGCCTGCATTGGACGCGCCTGTCCGGACCCGCGGACCTTACGTTGATTTCGGCTTCCGAACAGGTGTTTTGACCTTCGACGCCGCTTTGGCCGCAGGCTTGGCCTTCGCCGCGGCCGGCTTGGCGACGGGCGCCGGCTTGGCGGCGGCTTTCGGCCCGGGCGTCGCCTTTGGGGCGACCACTTTCGCGGCGGCGACGGGCCTGGCCGTGGGCTTCACGACGACCGGGGCGGCCCTGGGCTTGGCTCTGGCCGCCGCCGGCTTGGCCACCGCCTTTCGCGCCGAGACCCCGGCCTTCGCCGCGACGGGCGTCAGTCCCTTTGACGCCAGCCAGGTATCGATGTCGGAGATCACCTGATCCGTGCCCGGCTCATCGACGATCCAGTGGCCGTGGTCGGGGTACTCCAGATAGTCGCCGCCGATCCGGGAGTACTTCTCCGCCAGCAGCCTCACGTCGCTGATCGGCACGGCCCGGTCCCTGGCGCCGCCGAGGGTCAGGACCGGAACGGTGATCTTCGTTTCGTCGACGAAGGCCGACCGTTCGGGATCACGTTCGGGATAGGCGATGTCGGTGTAGACCCCGCCGCTGTCGTAGACCGTCCCGGCGAAAATCCCGGCGTGCTTGGCTCTGGGTACGCGGTTAAGCACGCCCCAGGAGAAGCCGAACGGCCAGATCTTGTGGCTCTTGCCCGCCACGTCCCCGCTGAACAGGATATTGGCGAAGGTCACGGCCTGGGCCGGATGGCGCGATCCACGACAGTCGCCCGGCGAGGCGGGCGTGACCAGCACCCCGGCCCGGCCGACGCCCCGTTCGAGCAGCTTCTGCACGATCAGCCCGCCCATGGAGTGGCCAAACAGCACCGGCGCCGTGCCGGTCTCGGCCTCAAGCGCGCGGGCCAGGGCCTCGATCTCGGCGATGTAGTCCCTGAAGCGCACCTTCGGCAGGTCGGCTGGCGGGTTTTCGGCCAGGCGCATGTGCGGATACAGGGTCGGGGTCTCGACGCGCCAGCCCTTGTCGCGGAACGCCGGGGCCAGCCGCGACCAGGCATCGGCCGTGCCGCCGACGCCGTGCACCATAACGATAGCGTTGCTCATCGAGTCCTCGCCGGGCTTCAACCGGCGAAGCGCCGGAAGGTTGCGGCCACCTGGTCATAGGCGGCGCGCTTGAAGGGTATGATCAGTCCGGGCGCCTCGTCGAGGCGCGCCCAGCGCCAGGCGTCGAATTCCACCTGATGATGGGCGTCCAGGCGAATCTCGCTCTCCTCACCCTCGAAGCGGAAGGCGAACCAGACCTGCTTCTGGCCTTTCCAGCGGCCGCCCCGGGCCAGCACCTCGGGCGGGAAGTCGTAGACGATCCAGTCCCCGGTGCGATCGAGCAGGGAGACGGTGGTGACGCCGGTTTCCTCGTCCAGCTCACGCAGGGCGGCCTCATGCAGATCCTCGCCCCGGTCGACGCCACCTTGAGGGAACTGCCAGTTCCACGGACCTGGCGTACGCGCGCGCCGCCCGAGCCAGACCAGGCCCTGGGCATTGAACAGCACGACGCCGACGTTGGGCCGGTGGTCGGGGTAGTCGTTCAGCGTCACCGGTGCGCCAGCGCGGACGCCGGGGCCAGCTGGAACCCCCGCTCAGACAGGCTGCGCGCCCAGACGGCGGCCTGTTCGACGGTCACTGGATAGGCGAAGCCGGAGCCCAGGGCCTGACCACGCGTCCGGGCGGTGGCTTCCAGGGCGGCCAGTTGCTGGTTGATGGCCTCGGCGGAGAGATCGTCGTCGATCACCCGGCTGGCCGAGGCGCGCAGGGGCCCAGCGCCCTTGCCGGCGGCGGCGCCGTCGTCGATGAAGGCCAGGCCCCGCGCCTTCAAGGCGCCGGAGAAGGCGGTCATGGCCGCCGGCGTGGCGAGAAAACGCGAGCCCAGATAGTTGGTCAGGCCGCAATAGCCGGTCGCTCGTGACAGCAGCCATTCGAGTTTGCGCACCGTCTCCTGCGGGCTGCTGGCGGCCAGCAGGGTCATGGGGCCGGGGTCGTTGGCCGGGTAGTCGGCCGGCTCCATCGGGGCTTCCAGCAGCACCTCATGGCCATTGGCACGGGCCAGGTCGATCCAGCCCTGCAGGCCCTCGGCATAGGGGGCGAAGGACAGGGTGATCTCGCCGGGCAGGGTCTCGATGGCCTTGCGGGTCAGGGCGGCGTTGAGGCCCAGGCCCCCGACAACCAGCGCGACTTTCGGTTTTCCGTTCGGGGTGAACGGGCGGGCGTAGGCCTCGGCGGGGGTGCGGCCGCTGGCGCCGATGATTGGCAGGGGCGCGCCGCCGGGACCGGGTTCGGTCAGGCCCGCGATGGGGGAGGGGGCCAGGGAGATGCTGGGCGCGGCGTCGCTGACGCCGCCGCCGGGCAGGGTAATGAAGGCCGAACCGCTGATCGGAGCCTCGTGGGCCATTGCGATCGGCCCTTCCGACAGGTCATAGACGCCGGTGGAGACAGCCGGCTCCGCGCCTTCCGGGGCGAGGGCCTCGCGCCAGCCGGGCATGCCCGCGCCGCTGGCGGCGGCCTGGGCCAGGGAGATGCGGATCGACGGCGCTCCGGCCTTGGGGTCGCCGGTGATGGCCACCAGGGTGGTCAGGGTCAGCAGGAACAGCAGGCCGGCCCCGCCGGCGCTGATCCACGGATTCTGGATCGCCGTCAGGGCCCGGGCGCGCGCGTCCGCGAACCGTCCGGACCCGGCGGCGCTGCTAACGGCATAGGCGGGGGCTGGCTTCTTGGAAAACATCACGAGGGCACGGAGACTGAGCCCCGACACCCTCGCTGTTTATGGTTAATGAAGCCCTATTTCGGCTTGCCGTCGCTGCTGGGCAGGACCACGCGTCCGCCCACGACCGAGGCCACCCTGGGCGCCGGCTTGGGCAGTTTGGGCGTGGCGGCGACCGAGCCGTTGCGCAGCACGTCCAGCGCCCGCTGCAGCTGGAAGTCGCACTTCAGTTCCAGGGTGTTGGACGGCGGACGCTTCTTGCAGCCTTCCTCGTCGAACGACATCGGCGGGGCTTCCGCCGGAGCGTGGGCGCCGCGCCGGACCGCGCCGTCCTCGGTGTTCAGGGCTCCGCGTAGCGAGGCCTCGCTGAACTGGAAGGCGCGGGTGGCGATCAGCTCGGCCTGTTCGCGGCTGGAGGCCACTTCCAGGTTCGGCTCGATGCCGGTGCGCTGGATCGAGCGGCCCGACGGCGTGAAGTAGCGCGCAGTGGTCAGCTTCAGGGCGCCGTCGGCGCCGCCGCGCAGCGGAATCACGGTCTGCACCGAGCCCTTGCCAAAGCTCGTCAGGCCGACGATCTCGGCCCGCTTGCGGTCCTGCAGGGCGCCAGCGACGATCTCGGCGGCTGAAGCCGAGCCCGAGTTCACCAGCACGATCACCGGCAGGCCATTGAGCATGTCGCCGGGACGGGCGTTGTAGCGTTCGATGTCGCGCGGATCGCGGCCGCGCTGGCTGACCACTTCGCCGCCGTCGAGGAAGATGTCCGCCACGCCGACCGCCTGGTCGAGCAGGCCGCCCGGATTGTTGCGCAGGTCGAAGACCAGGCCCTTCATCTTCGGGTTCTGGGCCTGCAGCTGCCTGATGGCGGCGATGACTTCGTCGGTGGCCTTCTCGTTGAAGCCCGAGAGGCGCACGTAGCCGTAGTCGCCTTCCATCCGGGCCGTCACCGACTTGGGCTTGATCACCTCACGGGTCAGGGTGACGTCGAAGGGATCGGTCTTCTCGCGGGCGATGGTCAGGGTGACCTTGTCGCCGGCCGGACCGCGCATCAGCTTGACCGCTTCGTTGGTCGGCAGGCCGATCACGCTCTCGCCGTTGACGGCGGTGATGTAGTCGCCCGGCTGCAGGCCGGCGCGAGAGGCGGGGGTGCCGTCCATCGGGGAGATGATCTTCACCACCCCGTCCTCGCTGGTGATTTCGATGCCCAGCCCGCCGTATTCGCCGCGGGTGGTGTCCTGCATATCCTCGAAGCCCTCTGGGGCGAGGTAGCCGGAGTGGGGATCCAGGGACGAGACCATGCCCTCCAGGGCGGCCTCGATCAGTTTGCGGTCGTCGACCTCGACGACGTACTGCTTCTGGACGATGTCGAGGACATCGCCGAACAGCTCCAGCATCTTGTAGGTCTGGGCCCTCGGCTGGGCCGTGGCTTCGGCCTTCTGGCCCACGTAGGCCATGCTGCCGGCGCCGAGAACGAAGGCGCACGCGCCGATAAGGAGGTTCTTCTTCAACATCGCCTTGCTGGAGGCTCCCTGAGCGGCAGTACGCGCCGCGTTATGTCTTAAAACCCGCCCGAGGGCCGAAATTGTGTCCTACCGCACGGCGCCCGTTGCAACTCTGGCGCCGCCGTCCTTCAGCCAGGGCGCTGGATCGACCGGGGTCCCCGAGCGGCGGAGTTCGATATAGAGCTCCGGCTCGCCGCGTCCTCCATTGCCCGTTCCGCCGCCGCCCGCCATGCGTCCCAACGGCGCGCCCGCCGCGATGGTCTGCCCGGGGGCGGCCGTGGCCTCCCCCAGACCGGCCAGCACCAGATGGTAGGGGCCGGAGGTCCTGAGGATCAAGATGACCCCCCAGCCGGTCACCGGCCCAGCGAATTCAACCACCCCTTGAGCCGGACTGGCCACGGCCGCGCCCGGCCTGGTCCGGAATGACACGCCTTCGGCGCGTCCGCCGCCGGGCATGGCGCCGCCGAACCGGCGGATCTCGGTCGCCCCGGCGGGCCGGAACAGGGGGCCGGGTCCGCCGTCGGGACCGGTCAGGCGCGGGAAGCTGTCGGCCAGCTGGCCCGGGCTGCCGGCGTCGCGGCCGGCCGCATCAGCTTCGCCGCCGAACTGGCGTTCGATGGCCGCCTGCCGGGTGAGCAGTTTTTCCACGTCTCCGCGACGATCCGCCGCCAGGCTTTCGCTGGTGAACAGGGTCTCGCCCGCCTGGGCGGCCTGCCGACGCAGGCCGGCGATCTCGCGCGCCTCGGCGCCATAGGCCTTAGCCCGCCGCTCCAGGGCCGGTGTCATGGCGCGGATCAGGATGGCGGCGCGCACGGCGTCGCGGGCGTCCTGGGGGCTGACCAGCAGGGCTGGCGGCGGCTCGCGGCGGAACAGCTGCAGGGCGCCCAGCAGCCGGGCCAGCCGGTTGCGATCGCGGCCCAGCTCGGCGGTCAGGGCCGTCTCGCGGACATTGAGCATCTGCAGCCGGCCCCGCGCGCTGGCTACGTCGCGACTGCTCTGGGCCTGGCGCGAGGCGAGGCGGCGCAGCTCGGCGCGCAGGGCCTCGATCTGGCGGCGCGCTTCCGCCCGGCCGGCCGCGCCCTCGGCGCCCGGGGTCACCTGATAGACCGCCATCAACCGGGGGGAAGGCGCGTCAGCAGGTTCCTGCGCGGCCCCGCGGGCGGCGACGGCGCAGAGAGTCAGGGCGGCGATGGTGGCCAGGCGGCGGCGCATGGAAATCTGATAGCAGACGCGGGGGCGTCAGTCGCGGTGGTAGGGGCTTCCGGCCAGGATGGTCACGGCGCGGTAAACCTGCTCGGCCAGCATGGCGCGGGCGAGGGCGTGCGGCCAGGTCTGCGGCCCGAAGGCCAGCTTGCCGTCGGCGGCGGCGAAGATCGACGGGTCCAGCCCGTCCGCCCCGCCAATCAGGAACACCAGCCGCCGCACGCCATCGTCGCGCAGCCGACCGATCTGGCCGGCGAAGTCGCGGGACGGCCGAACGGCTCCGTGCTCGTCGCAGGCGATGACATGGGCGTCCTTCAGATGCGGCAGCAGCACCTCGGCCTCGGCGGCCTTGCCCGGCTTGCGGGCCTCGACCTCGACGATCTCCACCGGGCCCAGCCCCAGCGACCGCCCGCTGGCCGTGGCCCGCTCGACATAGTCCTTCGCCAGCAGCGCCTCGGGAGCGCGGCCCAGGCGGCCTACGGTGAGGATGGTGATTTTCATGCGGCGTGCGTGGTTCGAGACGCGATCCGGAGGGATCGCTCCTCACCATGACGAAGAAAAGGGCGCTTCACAGATTTCGTCATCCTGAGGAGCGAGCCTCAAGCGAGCGTCTCGAAGGACGCAACCACGCAATCAGTTCGCCGGCGTGATGTGCGGCGAGTCGACCGACCAGATCTTCTCGATGTTGTAGAAGCTGCGGACTTCCGGGCGGAACAGGTGAACCACCACGTCGCCGGCGTCGATCAGCACCCAGTCGCAGTGCGGCAGGCCTTCGACCCGCGCCTTGCCGTAGCCGGCTTCCTTGAGCGCGCGCATGACATGGTCGGCCAACGCGCCGACATGGCGGTGCGACCGGCCGGACGCCACGATCATGGAGTCGGCCATGGGGCTCTTGCCCCGAAGATCGATGAGGACAACCTCCTCCGCCTTGTCGTCGTCAAGACGGCTCAGGATCAGGTCTTCGAGCGAACCGAAACTCTGCGGTTCGTCGGATGAGGTCCCCGAAAGGACCCCTTGCGCCTCGGGCGCCAACTCGCGATTCAGCGGAATGCTCCTCTATTCGCCTCGCTAAGCGGGACCCATAGCACGTCCTTGCCTTGCCGTCAGCGAATCACTTGTCCCGGCATTGTCCCGCTATGTCCCGGGAGTATCTGTCCCGGGAGTCCCGCGCTGACGGTCGCGGATGGCGGTGGAGGAGGCGAAGTTGAACGGCCCCCGCAGATAGACCCAGGCGGGAGCCTTCATCATCGCCAGCAGGGGCGCCTCGCGGGCGGGGCGGCGGGAATGGGCGAACCGCCGGGCGGCTGGCGAGGTGCGGGCCTTGAGCGCCGCCCAGGGCCGGGAGACCACCGCCACCGGCAGTTCGCGCATGATCTGGGTCCAGCCCCGCCAGCCGTGGAATCCGGCCAGGCTGTCGGCGCCCATGATCCAGACGAAGTGCACGCCGGGGAACCGCGCCCGCAGCACCCGCACCGTATCGATGGTGTAGAGCGAGCCGATCTTCGTCTCGGCGTCGGAGATGATCATCGCCGGCCCTCGGGCGCGCGCCCGGACCCCGGCCATCCGTTCGGCAAGAGGCGCGGTCTGGTGACGGGACTTGAGCGGGTTCTGCGGCGAGACCAGCCAGATCACCCGGTCCAGCCCCAGCTTCTTCAGCGCCGTCTCGGCCACATGGACATGGCCGTCGTGCACGGGATTGAACGAGCCGCCATAGAGTCCCACCCGCATGCCCGGCTTGAGGTCGAAGCCAAGGCGCAGGGTGCGGGGCCTGCCGGCCTCAGGGACGAGTCTGGCCGGTCCCGCGAACCACATACTTGTACGTTGTCAGTTGCTCGGCCCCGACCGGGCCGCGGGCATGTAGCTTGTCGGTGGCGATGCCGATCTCCGCGCCGAAGCCGAACTCGCCGCCGTCGGCGAACTGGGTCGAGGCGTTGACCAGCACGATGGCCGAATCGACCAGGGCGACGAACCGCTCGGCGGCGACCGGGTCCTCGGTGACGATGGCGTCGGTGTGGCTGGAACCGTAGGCGGCGATGTGGGCGGCCGCGCCCTCCACCCCGTCGACCACGGCCACGCTGATGATCGGGGCCAGGTATTCGGTGACCCAGTCCTCGCTGGAGGCCTGTTTCATCGACGGTTCGATGGCCCGGGCGGCGGCGTCGCCGCGCATTTCGCAGCGCTCCCGGATCAGGGCGTCGGCGATCGGCGGCAGCAGGCGCTCTGCCGCCGCGCGGTCGATCAGCAGGGTCTCGGCCGACCCGCAGACGGACACGCGGCGCATCTTGGCGTTGACGACGATATCGCGCGCCTTGGCGATGTCGGCCTTCTCATGGACGAAGACGTGGTTGAGGCCTTCGAGATGCCCGAGCACCGGGGCGCGGGCCTCCGCCTGGACACGGGCGACCAGGCTCTTGCCGCCGCGCGGGATGATCAGGTCGATGTGGCGGTCCAGACCCGAGAGGATCTCGCCGACAGCGGCCCGGTCGGTGGTGCGCACCTGCTGCACACAGCTGGCCGGCAGACCGGCCTTGACCAGGCCCTTCACCATCGCCGCGTGGATGGCCAGGTTGGTGCGCAGGCATTCCGAGCCGCCGCGCAGGATGGCCGCGTTGCCGGAGCGGATGCACAGGGCCGCAGCGTCGGCGGTCACATTGGGCCGGCTCTCGTAGATGATGGCGATCACGCCGATTGGGGTGCGCACCCGGGCGATGTCCAGGCCGTTGGGCCGGGTCCAGCGGGCGATCTCGGCGCCAAGCGGGTCAGGGATGTCCGCCACCGCCGCGACCCCGTCGGCCATGGCCGCCAGACGGGTCTCGTCGATCATCATCCGGTCGAGCAGCGGAACGGAGAGGCCCGCCTCCCGGGCGATCGCATGGTCGGCGGCGTTGGCGGCGAGGATGGTTTCCGCGCTGGCGCGGATGGCCTCGGCGGCGGCGCGGATGGCGGCGGTGCGCTGCTCAGGCGTCGACAGGCGCAGGGCGCGCGCGCCCTCGCGGGCGGCCCGCCCGGTCGCCAGCATCGTCGCCTGCAGGGATGCGCCCGCGTCGTCCACGGATCATTCGCCTCGTTTTGCTCAGACTGAGCCTTAGCGGCTTTCCGGGAGACCGACCAGAGCCAGGTCGTCGGCGTGGATCAGCGGTCCAGCGGTGAATCCCAGCGCCGCCTCGATGGCGCCCGAGCGCAATCCGGCGATCTTGACCGCGTCGGCGGCGTCGTAGCGCGACAGACCCCGGCCGATCTCGCCGTCGGGTCCCCGCACAAGAACGGCGTCGCCCTTGCCGAAGCGGCCCTCGACAGCGGTGACGCCGGCGGGCAGCAGGCTCTTGCCGGCGCGCAGGGCGGCAGCGGCGCCGGCGTCGATGGTCAGGGTTCCGGCGGGCGCCAGGGAGCCGGCGATCCAGCCCTTGTAGGCGGCGGTGGCGCTGACCCCGGCCTCGATGAGGGTGGCGGCCTCTCCGTCCTCGATGGCCTTCAAGGGGTGAGGCCGCCCGCCCAGGGTGATGATGGTGGCGCAGCCGGCGGCCCGGGCGATGCGGGCGGCGGCCAGCTTGGTGGCCATGCCCCCGGTGCCCACGCCCGCGCCGGCGTTGGCTCCGCCGGCCATGGCCTCGATCTCGGCGGAGATTTCGCTGACCCGGTCCAGCCGCCTGGCGGACGGATCGCGTCGAGGGTCGGCGGTGTACAGGCCATCGATGTCGCTCAGCAGAACCAGCAGGTCGGCGCCGATCATCTGCGCCACCCGGGCGGCCAGCCGGTCGTTGTCGCCATACCGGATTTCCTCGGTGACCACCGTGTCGTTCTCGTTGACCACCGGCACGACCTTCAGCGCCAGAAGGGTCTCGACGGTGGCGCGGGCATTGAGCCAGCGGCGGCGGACCTCGGTGTCGTCACGGGTCAGCAGCACCTGGGCCACGGCCTGGCCGTGCGGCTCGAAGGCCTCTTCCCAGGCGCGCATCAACTGGGACTGACCGGCGGCGGCGGCAGCCTGCTTCTCCGGCAGCGACAGGGCCTTGCGGGTCAGGCCCAGTCGGCGGCGGCCCAGCGCCACCGCGCCGGAAGAGACCACCAGCAGCTGTTGGCCCCGCGCCCGCAGGCGGGCGGCGTCGGCGGCGAAGGCGGCCAACCAGTCACGGGCGGGCGCGCCGGTCCTTGAGTCGACCACAAGGGCTGAACCGACCTTGACCACGATCCGCCGGGCGGCGGCCAGCCCGGAGGATGACCCCGTCATCAGGGCGCCTTGAGCAGGGTGATGAAGCCGCGGCAGATGTCGGGCTCGCCGGTGACCGCCCAGGCCTTGACCAGGCCGGCGGTGTCGAAGGCGATCGCCAGACGACACTGGAAGGGGTCGGGGCGAATGCAGCGCATCCCGCCATTCGAGGGATCCACGCCGCAGACGGTTTCCTGTTCGATCTTGACCATCCAGAACACCACCTCGCCATCGCTGGCGGGGCGTTTGCCGATGGAGAGGCCCAGCTTGCCGCGCAGGCGATCACCGGACTTGCCACGGTAGGGCTCAAGGATGCTGTTGATCTCCGCCTTCACGGGGTCCGGCTTGGGCGCGACGGCGGGCGTCGGAGCCGTCGGGGCGGGGGCCGCCGCCGGCGTTTCGGCGAGAACCAGGACGAGGGTGGCGAGCATGGGCGTCAGCATGGCGTTCCCTCTCCGGTCAGACGGGTGACCAGCCGGACAGGTCGTCCGGCGCGGGGGCGGCTTCGGCGACTTCGGCGGCCCGATGCAGCTTGATCGCCTTGAAGGCGTCCCGCAGCAGGTCCTGAACGCCCTCGCCGGAGACGCCGGAGATCAGGCGGGGCGCCACACCCGCCGCCTTCTTCAGCGCCCTGGCCTTGGCCTTGCGTACGTCGGCGTCGATGGCGTCGACCTTGTTCAGGGCGAGGATTTCTGGCCGGTCGGCGAGGCCCTCGCCATAGGCCTCCAGCTCGGCGCGCACGGTGCGCCAGGCGCCGACCACGTCGTCCTGGGTGGCGTCGACCAGATGGATCAGGGCCCCGGCCCGTTCGACGTGGCCGAGGAACCGCACGCCCAGGCCCGCGCCCTCCGAGGCGCCCTCGATCAGGCCGGGGATGTCAGCGATGACGAACCGCTCTTCCGACGACAGATCGACGATGCCCAGGTTGGGAACCAGGGTGGTGAAGGGATAGTCGGCGATCTTCGGCTTGGCGGCGCTGACCGCGGCCAGGAAGGTCGACTTGCCGGCGTTGGGCAGGCCGACCAGACCGGCGTCGGCGATCAGCTTGAGCCGCATCCACAGCCAGCGTTCCTCGCCCGGCAGGCCGGGATTGGCGTGCTTGGGGGCCTGGTTCACCGGGCCCTTGAAGCGGTCGTTGCCCCAGCCGCCGTTGCCGCCCTTTGCCAGCAACACGCGCTTGCCGGCTACGTCGAGGTCGGCGACCAGGGTCTCCTTGTCCTCTTCCAGCACCTGGGTGCCGACGGGGACCTTGAGCACGATGTCCTCGCCGGCGGCGCCGTGGCGGTTGCGGCCCATGCCATGGATGCCGGTGCCGGCCTTGAAGTGTTGCTGGTAACGGAAGTCGATCAGGGTATTGAGCCCATCGACCGCCTCGATCCAGACGTCGCCGCCACGGCCGCCGTCGCCGCCGTCCGGGCCGCCATACTCGATGTACTTTTCACGGCGGAACGACACAGCGCCGCCGCCGCCGTCGCCGGAGCGGACATAGATCTTGCACTGGTCGAGAAATTTCATCGCGCCCTTATGGGCCAAGGCGGGGGTCCAGAAAAGGGCGGCGGACCTTCACACTTGTCGCAAAGATGCCCGGATGCTCGCCTAGGGCTGACTCGACCATCGGAGGGGATGCCCATGCGCGCCGCGTTTCGACTGCTGATCGGCCTGACCGCCCTGCTGTTGCTGCCCGCCGCCTCGATGGCGGCCCGGCCGGCGATCCGGCCCGACGACATGACCCTGGGCAATGCCAGGGCCAAGGTGGTGGTGGTCGAGTATGCGTCGCTCAGCTGCCCCCATTGCGCGCGGTTCCACGCCAGCGTCTTTCCGGCCTTCAGGAAGAAGTACGTCGACAGCGGCAAGGTGCTGTTCGTCTACCGGGAATACATCACCGCCCCGGCCGAGGTGGCGGTGCCGGCGACCATGCTGGCCCGCTGCGCCGGGAAGGACAGGTACTTCCAGGTGGTCGATCGCGTGTTCGCCGTCCAGGACGAGATGTACAAGGACGGCACGGTCGGCGGGGTGCACCGGATCCTCAAGCGCGAGGCAGCGACCCTGGGCATCGACGCGGCCCGGTACCAGGCCTGTATCAGCGACGAGACCGCCTTCGAGGCCCTGAAGGCGCGCATCGACCGGGCCGAGGCCGAGGACAAGGTCGAGGGCACCCCGACCTTCGACGTCAACGGCGTGCGGGTCGCCGTGCCCCTGGGCAAGGAGATGGACCTGGCCACCCTCGACGCCGCCATCAAGGCGGCGAAGTGAAGCTCCTGTCCGGGGACTGCTTCCGGCGCAGCCGGTAGCTGTCCCCGACCATCACGCCGGCAACAGGGACAGCTACGCTTCGCGAAGCCGTCCCTAGCGGCTCACGGCAGCCAGATCATCCGCCGCGACGGCGCGGGCGTCGGGCGGCCCAGGGAGGTCTGCATGACCACCTCGCCGGTATAGAGGAAGCCCGCCCGGCACAGCACCACGCCCGACGCCGGGTTGTCCGAGAAATGGCCCGCGGCGACCACCCGCCGGCGCCAGTCCCGCCCCGCCCAGGCCATGGCCCCGACCAGGGCCTCGCTGGCGATGCCACGCCCCTGAAAGGGCGCGCCGATCCAGTAGCCGACCTCGATCGGGCCGTCGCTCTTGGTGTGGAAGCCCAGGCCGCCGACGACGCCATCGCCGTCCAGCTCGATGACGAACGGCGCGTGTTTGCGCGGATCGGCGGCGGCGCAGCGGTCGATGAAGGCTTCGGCGTCTTCGAGGGCGTAGGGCGTGGGCATGGTCGCGGTCATTCGCGCGATGTCCGGGTCGTTGCAGAGCCGGGCCAGGCGCGGCGCGTCCTCTATGCGGGGCGCGCGCAGGGTCAGCCGTCTGGTCTCGATCGTCGGCGTGGTCTCGATAACGCACATGGGTCTTCCTCCCGGCCCTTCCCCTCTTTTCCGTCCGGCGGCGCCGGGGCGGGGGATGGGGCCTTGAAATGCAAAAGCGGGGAGCCCGGCGTCCGGACTCCCCGCTTGGGAATTTCGTGTCCGGATCGCCTGTTCGGGCGATCCGGGGAGGGTTGCCTCGGATCGCCTATTCGGCGGCCTGGGCGACCTCGGCCGGAACGACCGTCGCGTAGGTGCGGTTATTGCGCTTGGTCACGAACTTCACCGCGCCGTGGACCAGCGCGAAAAGGGTGTGGTCCTTGCCGATGCCTACGTTCATGCCCGGCCAGAACTTGGTGCCGCGCTGACGGATAATGATGTTGCCGGCGAGGACCTTCTCTCCGCCGAACTTCTTCACGCCGAGACGGCGGCCAGCGGAGTCGCGACCGTTGCGCGAGGAGCCGCCTGATTTCTTGTGAGCCATATCGCTCTCCTACTCTCCCAGAGCCTGTCCTCGGACAGGCTCCAATCTAATGTCTGGCGCGCGGTCTGGTCGCCGAACCGGTATCCACTTCGGCGGACCGCGCTTGTGGCGCCGCCGCTTAGGCGTCGCCGTCCTTCTTGGCGGCCGGCTTCTTGGGAGCGGCCTTCTTGGCGGGGGCCTTGGCTTCGCCTTCGGCCTTGGCGGCCTTGGGCGCGGCGGCCTTCTTCGGGGCGGCGGCCTTGGCTTCAGCCTTGGGCGCCGGAGCGGCCTTGGCGGGAGCTTCGGCTTTCGGCGCGGCGGTCTTGGCGACCTTCGCGGCCGGAGCGGCCTTTTCGGCCTTCGGCGTTGCGCCGCCGAGCGGCTGGAACGCCAGGCCGCGGGCGCGGGCGTCGAGCTCGCGCTTGGTGATCAGGCTGACTTCGCCGTCCCACTTGTCGGTCTTGCCGGCGCCGGCCACGGAGGTGACGCGCAGCACGGTCTCATGCTGGCGGTGACCCTTGGTGCGGCGATAGCCCTGACGGCGAATCTTCTTGAAGATCTTCACCTTGTCGCCCTTGCGGGTCTCGATCAGGGTCGCGTTGACGGTCGCGCCGTCCACCAGGGGCGCGCCCACGGTGATCGCGTCGCCGTCGCCGAGCATCAGCACTTCGCCGAAGGCGACGTCCGCGCCCGGTTCACCGGCCAGCTTCTCGACGACGAGGAGGTCGCCGGCCTGGACCCGGTATTGCTTGCCGCCGGTTTTGATCACCGCGTACATGGTGTTCGCCTTGAAAATCTTGAGTTCGCAAAATAGTTCGCGCCCGCGAGGTGTCCCGCGGGCGAGGGAGCGGTCTTATACAGCCGGCGACTTCTGAGTCAACGCCGCGAGGCCCCCAGAGCGCGTTCCGCGAAAGTGTTGTGCGGTTTCGCGATCAGAACGCGCTCCAGCAAAACGGGCAGAGCCCTCTTCTCCTGCCCGTTCGGGCAGGGAGGGCTCTGGTATGTTACTTTGTAACACGCTATAGACGTCCGGTGACCTCGCCCCTGTTCCTTTCTTTCGCCGCGGCCGGCTTCGGCGTCGCTCTGGTGCATGTGGCCAGTCCCACGCACTGGCTGCCGTTCGTGCTGGTGGGGCGGGCCCAGGGCTGGACCCTGGCCCGCGTCATGACGGCGGCGGCGGCGGCGGCGGTCGGCCATATCGCCACCACCTCAATCGCGGGCGTGCTGATCCTGTTGGCCGGCCGGTTCATGGAGCAGTGGATCCAGGGCGTGCTGCACTACGCCGCCGCGGCCCTGCTGCTGGGGTTTGGTCTCTTCTACCTGGCACGCGCGTTCCAGCGGCGCGTGGCCCTGGCCGGCCTGACTGACCAGACGGTCGCCCCGCCGCCGCGGGTGGACGACCGGGCCGCCTGGTGGGGCGTCGTCGGGGCCCTGGCCCTGTCGCCGGGCGAGGTGCTGCTCTCCTTCTATCTTACAGGCGACACGCACGGCTGGCCTTGGCTGGTTGCGCTCAGCGCCGTGTTCCTGGCCGGGACCCTGGCCGGCATGGCCGCCTTGATCGCCGTGACCTGGGCCGGCATGGCGCACTTCCGCATGGACCGACTCGCCCGCTATGAGTCGGCCATCCTGGGAGCCGTTCTGGTGCTGTTGGGGGTCGCGGTGGTGGTTTTCCAGACCTGAGCCGCCTATCTAGCCGCTCATGACCGACGCTTCCACGACCCGCATCCCCGTCACCGTGCTCACCGGCTACCTCGGCGCCGGCAAGACCACCCTGCTCAACCGCATCCTCACCGAGGACCACGGCAAGCGCTACGCCGTGATCGTCAACGAGTTCGGCGAGATCGGCATCGACAACGACCTGGTGGTCGGCGCCGACGAGGAAGTGTTCGAGATGAACAACGGCTGCGTCTGCTGCACGGTGCGCGGCGACCTGATCCGGGTGGTTTCGGGCCTGATGAAACGCAAGGGCGGGTTCGACGCGATCATCGTCGAGACCACGGGCCTGGCCGATCCCGGCCCGGTGGCCCAGACCTTCTTCGTCGACGACGACGTGCGCGCCCGCACCCGGCTGGACTCGGTGACCACCGTGGTCGACGCCAAACACCTGCCCCTGCGCCTGGCCGACAGCAAGGAAGCCGTCGAGCAGATCGCCTTCGCCGACCAGATCCTGCTCAACAAGACCGACCTGGTGACCCCGGCCGAGCTCAAGGCCGTCGAGGCGCAGATCCGCCGCATCAACCCGCTGGCCCCGATCCACTACACCCAGCGCTCGGCCGTGCCGCTCGACGCGATTCTCGGCCGGGGCGGGTTTGACCTGGACCGGATCACCGAGCTGGAGCCGGAGTTCCTCAATCCGGCCCACGGCGAGGCCGGCCATGTGCATGACGAGCACTGCGACGATCATGGCCACGACCATCACCACCACGACCACCATGACCATGCCGCCCACGACCACGTGGCCGAGGCCGGCATCCGCGGGGTGTCGCTGACCTTCGAAAAGCCGCTCGACGGTATCAAGGTAACCAACTGGCTGAACCAGCTGCTGCAGGACAAGGGCCCTGACATCCTGCGGGCCAAGGGAATCCTCGACGTGAAGGGCGAAAGCCGCCGCCTGGTGTTTCAGGCCGTGCACATGATCCTCGAAGGTGATTTCCAGCGCGAGTGGAAGGCCGGGGAGCCGCGCTACAGCCGCATGGTGTTCATCGGCCGCGACCTGGACGAGGCGGCGCTGAAGGCGGGGTTCGAGGGGTGCGTGGCGTAGGGGACATGTACCGTCTTCGGTACGTGTCCCCCAATCGAGGGCCGCGGGTTTAGGGGACACGTACCTGCGGTACATGTCCCCTCAAAGCAAAAGGGCCGGTGTTTCCACCGGCCCTTCGCATGTCTGGTCGCGACGATGACTTACGAGATGTCTTCGTTCACGAGGCCGATCTTGTAGTAGCCGTCGGCCTGCAGCGCGTTCAGCACGGCCATGAACTGCTCGTAGGTCACTTCGGCCGACGCCTGCACGAACACACGTTCGTCAGTGAAGTTCGCCGTCGTGCCTTGCTTCCTCATGGCCTCGGGAATGTCGACCGTCAGGTTGGGCAGGCCCGACTGGACCGCGTTGACGAACACGGCGCCCGACGGCTGGACCGAAACGATGACCGGCTTCTTGGGAATGGGATCGCCCGGCTTCGGCGGGATCGCCGGCGGGAGGTCCAGCGCGATCGACACGGTGGCCATCGGGGCCGCGACCATGAAGATGATCAGCAGAACCAGCATGATGTCGACGAACGGCGTGACGTTGATGTCGCTGTTCTGACCCAGATCGTATTTGTTGCCGCCGCCGGCGCCACCAAGCTTCGCACCCATTCGGACACTCCCTTACGCGGGCAAACGCCTGCCGCCCGCTGTCATTCGCCAAAACCCATTACGCGACTGAAGCCGCTTGTAAAGCCCGTCTCGCGCCGCAGGCGAAATCGTTCCGCCGCTGGGCAAGGCCGGGCCCGCGCTATAAACGCGCGAACATGACTTTCGATTTCGACGCCTATGTGACCGCCGCCCATTTCGACCGCGCAGGCCGAACAATGTTCGCCCTGGGCGATGGTTCCGTGCGGGCTTTGACCGCTGAAGGATTCATCACCGTCGAGGCTCACCGGGGTGCGGTGCTGTCCGCCTGCCTCCACCCCTCGGGCCTGGGCCTGATCACCGGCGGCGACGACGGCCGGGTGGTCTGGACCCGTGTCGAGGGCGGCGAGATCGCCGCCAGCCTGCTGGCCGAGGTCAAAGGCCGCTGGATCGACGCTGTCGCCGCCAGCGCCGAATCGGGCCTGATCGCCTTCGCCGCCGGTCGCGACCTGCATGTCCGCGATTCGAAGGACCCGGCGTTCGCGCGGACCTTCACCCATGAGAAGTCGGTGGCCGACGTGGCCTTCGACCCCAAGGGCCGGCGGATCGCCACGGCGACCTACAACGGCGCGGCCCTCTGGTACGCCCGCATCGCCGACCAGAAGCCGCAGCTGCTCAAATGGGCCGGCAGCCACGTGCTGGTCCTCTGGAGCCCCGACGGCCGTTTCCTGATGAGCGCCATGCAGGAGAACCAGCTGCACGGCTGGAAGGTGGCCGACGACAAGAACCTGCGCATGGGCGGCTATCCGGCCAAGGTGAAGAGCCTGGCCTTCCTGTCCAATGGCCTGATGATGGCTACCTCCGGCGCCAACGGGGCGGTGATCTGGCCGTTCGCCGGGGCGACCGGCCCGATGGGCAAGGACGCCGCCGAGATCGGCTACGACGCCTCGGCCCTGGTGGTGCGGGTGGCGGGGACGCCGAACGGCTCGGTGCTGGCCGCCGGCCTCGACGACGGCCGCGTCTGGGCCGCCGACCTGAAAAGCGGCCGGATCGAGCATCTCAAGGCCGAAAAGGGCGCGGCCATCAGCGCCCTGGCCGTCAGCCTCGACGGCTCCCGCCTCGCCTGGGGCGACGAGGACGGCGGCGCGGGGGTGTTGGAGACGGGGCTGTAGGAGCGTGCGTCCTTCGAGACGCTCGCTTGAAGCTCGCTCCTCAGGATGACGCAGAGGGTTGGATTTCAAAAGGGTTCGTCATGGTGAGGAGCGATCCCTCAGGATCGCGTCTCGAACCACGCAACCGGCCTACTCAAACCCCTTCATCTCGCACCACACCTCGAACGGGTCCCGCCGCGTGCGCAGGCTGTTGATCGGGGCGCTGTCGTCCGCGTAGCCCAGGGCCATGCCGGAAAACAGCATATGGTCGTCGGGCAGACCAACGTGTTCGGCGAAGGTCTTCGGATAGCGGGCCCAGAACTCCTGGGCGCAGGTGGCCAGGCCGCGCTCGACGGCCAGCAGCATGACCGTCTGCATGTACATGCCCACATCCGACCACTGCGGCGGGCCGAGGTTGCGGTCGAGGCTGAAGAACAGGCCCACCGGCGCGCCGAACAGCTGGGTGTTCTTGAACAGCTGCTGAAGTCGGGCGGGCTTGTACTCGCGTGGAATGCCGAGGGTGGCGTAGAGGTCCTCGCCGCATTCGAACCGGCGGGTGCGGAAGGGATCCCACAGGTTCTCCGGATAGACGGCGTACTCCGGCGGCTCGCCGCCGAGGTTGGCCGCCACCTTGGCCTTCAGAGCCTCCAGCGGCGCGCCGGTCAGGGCGTGGACCCTCCACGGCTGCAGGTTGCCGCCGGACGGCGCGCGCTGGGCGGCGACGAGAACCTCGCGCACCAGGGCGCCGGGCACGGGCCGGTCCTGGAAGTCGCGGACGGAGACGCGGCGGTCGACCGCCTCGGTGACGTTCATGCCATACGCTTTCCTGAGGGCTTTCTGGTGGGCGACAGATGCAAGCTCAGTGGCTAGCATCCCTCCGCCACGTCAAGGCAAGGGGAGAGGCGTTTGACCGCGAAACCGCCAGTGTCGCCGGACGGGGAAGCCACTCTCGGCGCGCAAAACCCGATGCGGGCCGAATGGCCGACCCCTGCCGAGGGCGAGGCTGACCCTCAGCCCGATCCCGGGCCTCCTTCCGAACCCCAACCGGCGCCCGAGCCGGCGCCTGGAATCGAACCGGTTCCGCCGCCGCCACCGGTCTCCGATGAACCGCCGCCGCCCGGCTACCAGCCGCCCTGGCCGCCGGCGCGGCCGCCGACGGCCCCGCCGCCGAAGGTCCGGACCCGTCGTCCCGGAGGTTTCGGCCGGTTCGTCCGGGCCGTGTTAATCTGGGGCATTCTGCTGACCGTGGTCTTTCCGGTCGGGCTGACGCTGATCTACCGCTTCGTTCCGCCGCCGGTGACCATCCTGATGGTCCAGCGGCTGTTCCAGGGCAAAGGCCTCGACTACCGCTGGCGACCGATCGATCGCATCTCGCCGGCCCTGGTCCAGGCGGCGATCGCCTCGGAGGACGCCAAGTTCTGCGCCCAC
>JACRBD010000360.1 GCA_016234625.1 Caulobacterales bacterium
GAGCGTGACGGCCTCGGCACTCTCAGAACACCTACCACCCCCTCAGCACCCGCTGAGGTCGAAGCGCTCCGCGCCCTCCCCACCTTCACAAGGCCTGGCCAGTGAAGCGGCGAAGCCGTGCTTGGCTGAATGTCGGCGGGTCCTGATCTCCACCGGCGGGAGACCTCATGCCACGCGGGCCGGCGTCGGCTGATCGTCGCGCAGAACCACGTAGATCGCCGGGATCACCAGCACCGTCAGCAGGGTCGAGGACGCCAGTCCGAACAACAGCGAGATGGCCAGGCCCTGGAAGATCGGGTCGAACAGGATCACCGCCGCCCCGATCATGGCCGCCAGGGCCGTCAGCACGATCGGCTTGAAACGGATCGCTCCCGCCTCGAGCAGCACCTCGCGCAGGGGCCGGCCGTCGCCCTGGCTGTGGCGGATGAAGTCCACCAGCAGGATCGAGTTTCGCACGATGATCCCGGCCAGGGCGATGAAGCCGATCATCGAGGTGGCCGTGAACGGCGCCCGGAACAGGATGTGGCCGATGACGATGCCCACCAGGGTCAGCGGGATCGGCGTCAGGATCACCAGCGGAAGGCGGAAGCTTTTGAACTGCGCCACCACCAGCACATAGATGCCCAGGATCGCGATCCCGAAGGCGGCGCCCATGTCGCGGAAGGTCACCCAGGTGATCTCCCATTCCCCGTCCCACAGGACGGTCGAGCGGCTTTCGTCTGATGGCTGGCCGTGCAGCCGGATGTTCGGCTTCGGCACGTCCGACCAGTCGTCGTCCTTGATGGCCTTGTCGACCGCCAGCATGCCGTAGATCGGCGCCTCGTAGGCCCCGGCCAGCTCGCCGAGGATCATGTCCACGTCGCGGCCGTCGCGGCGGAAGATGTGGGTCGAGCCGGCCTCCTGGCTGGCGGTCACGACCTCGCCCAGGGCCACCAGCCGTCCGGTCTGCGACAGGGCCACGGGCATGGCCGCCAGGCCCTCGCCCCAGCTGCGCGAGGATTGCGGCAGGCGGATGGAGATTTCCAGCGGGTCACGGCCCTCGCCCCGGTGGGCGTAGCCGACAACCTGGCCGCCCAGGGCCGCGCCGATGGAGTCATAGACGTCCCGGTCGCTGACGCGCAGGGCTTCCAGCCGGCCCCGGTCCGGGACCAGACGCAGGCCGGGTCGGGGTTGTCCGTAGCTGTCGTCGACATCGACGATGTAGGGCACGGCGCGGAAGATCGCCTTGACCCGCTCGGCCACCGCGCGGCGGGTCTTGGCGTCCGGTCCGTAGACCTCGGCCAGCAGCGTCGCCATGACCGGCGGCCCCGGCGGCGCCTCGACCACCTTGATCGATGAGCCCGCCGGCAGGGTGAGCGTGGCCAGACGCCTGCGCAGGTCCAGCGCGATGACATGGCTGGACCGTTTGCGCTCGTCCTTGGCCGCGAGGGCCACCGACAGGTCGCCCATCTCCGGGCGGTTGCGCTGGTAGTAGTGCCGGACCAGGCCGTTGAAATTGAACGGCGAGGCCGTCCCGGCGTAGGCGTCGATGGCGACCACCTCGGGCAGGGCGCGGGTGATCATCGCCGCGTCGTTGAGGACGCGCTGGGTTGCTTCGAGGGAGGTCCCTTCCGGCAGGTCCACCACCACCTGCAGCTCCGACTTGTTGTCGAACGGCAGCAGTTTCACGGTCACGGTCCTGGTGGCGAACATCGCGCCGGCGAGGAGCGTCGCGACGCCCACGGCGATCAGGAAGGTCCAGGCGCTGCGACGGGTGGCGATCACCCGGCCGGCGACCTTGCGATAGGCCGCGCCCAGTTTGCCTTCGCCGTGGTGACCCTCGCCGGCGGCGAGGGTCTTGCGCGCGAACCGGACCATCAGCCAGGGCGCGATAACCACCGCGACGAAGAACGAAAAGACCATGGCCGCCGAGGCATTGACCGGAATCGGCGCCATGTAGGGACCCATCAGACCGGACACGAACAGCATCGGCAGCAGGGCCGAGACGACGGTCAGGGTGGCGACGACGGTCGGGTTGCCGACCTCCGCCACGGCCTCGACCGCCGCGTCGATGCGGCTTCGGCCATCGTTCATGGCCCAGTGGCGGGCGATGTTCTCGATCATCACGATGGCGTCGTCGACGAGGATGCCGATCGAGAAGATCAGCGCGAACAGGCTGACCCGGTTGATCGTGTAGCCCATCAGGTTGGACGCGAAGAGGGTCAGCAGGATGGTCGTCGGGATGACCACCGCGGTGACCGCCGCCTCGCGCCAGCCGATGGCGAAACCGATCAGCGCGACGATCGACAGGGTCGCCAGGCCCAGGTGGAACAGCAGCTCGTTGGCCTTCTCGTTGGCGGTTTCGCCGTAGTCGCGGGTCACCGCGACGCTCAGGCTGTCGGGCAACAGCGTGCCCTTGAGGGCTTCCACCCGCTCCAGCACCGCGTGCGACACCACGACGGCGTTGGCGCCTTTGCGCTTGGCGATCGCCAGGCTGACGGCCGGCGCCTGGCTCCAGTCCCGGCCGACCCGGGCGAAGCGCCACGCGCGGGCCTGGTCCTCGCGGGGCGCCACGATCACCGTGGCGACGTCGCGGACATAGACCATCTCGCCGCGCGACGAGGGCAGGGCGATCAGGCCGATCTCCACCGGGCTGGTCAGGGTGCGGCCAGCCATCACCTGGACGGACTGGCCGTCATTGCGGACCTGACCGGCCGGGAAGGCGCGGTTGGCCTGGCGGATGGCCTCCATCAGGCCGCCGAGGGAGACGCCGTGCAGGGCCAGTTTCGCCGGATCAGGCTCGACGCGGATTTCCTGGGGCCGACCGCCAACGATGAAGGTCAGGCCGACATCATCGACCTTGGCCACTTCGGTGCGCAGCTTGCCGGCAAGCTCGTACAGCGCCTGGTCGGTCCATTGGCCCGCCGCTCCAGGCTTGGGCGACAGGGTCAGGACCAGGCTGGGCACATCGTTGATGCCGCGGGTCTGGATCAGCGGCTCGGGGATGCCCGCCGGGATCCGGTCCATGTTGGCGCGGATCTTCTCGTGAATACGAACCGCCGCCGCGTCCGGGTCGACGCCGACCTTGAAGCGGGCGGTGACCATCACCTGGTCGTCGTCGGCGAAGGTGTAGACATGCTCGACCTCGGCGACGCTCTTGACGATCGTCTCTAGCGGCTTGCCCACCAGCTCGACCGCGTCGACGGCCCGCAGGCCGGGCGCGGCGACCATTATGTCGACCATCGGGACGCTGATCTGCGGCTCCTCCTCGCGGGGAATGCTGGCCAGGGCCAGCAGGCCGACCGCGATGGCGGCGAGCAGGAACAGGGGGGTCAGCGGTGACCGGATGGTCGCGCGGGTCAGTCGCCCGGAGAGGCCGAGGTTCATGGGTTGGCTCCGGCCGGAACCAGCACGTCGCCCGGCCGAACGCCGGACAGGATTTCCACCTCGGCGCCGGTCGCGGTCGCCGTCGTCTGCACGGGTGTCTCGGAAGCCGAGCCGTCCTTGCTGACCAGCCGAACGTAGTCGATGCCGTAGCGGGTCGAGACGTAGCGGCGCGGGACCACCAGGGCCTGCCTTTGCCCGATCCTGACGCCGACGCGAACGCGCTGTCCGACCAGATCCTCCGGAAGTCCGGGGGCGGTGACGTCGGCGACGATCTGGCCGGCGGTCACCGAGGGATAGATCTGGGTCACGCGACCGATCGTGGCGACGCCCCGCAGGTCCTCGGCGGCCAGTTGGACCTCGTCGCCGACCCTGAGGGCCCGGGCCTGGCCTTCGGGCAGCTCGATACGCACAACGGTCGGCCCGGCGGTGATCCGGGCGACCGACTGTCCCGCCATGACGACGGAACCGAGCGGAACGTCAGCGGTCAGCACCCGGCCGGATGCCGGCGCCAGGATGGCGCCCTGGGCCCCGAGCTCGGCGCTGGCGGCGCGCTGGGCCCTGGCGGCGGCGAGGGTGGCGTTGGCGGCCTTGGCCACGGCCTCGACCTGGTCCATCCGGGCCTGGGCGTAGATGCCCTGGTTGAACAGCGTGCGCGTCCGGGAGAGGTCGCCCTGCGCGCGCGCGGCGTCGGCCGCGGCGGCGGCCACCTGTGCGTCATAGGCGGCGGTCACCATGGCGAGACGGTCATCCTTGACGGTGGCGATGACCTGGCCCCGGCGGACCATGTCGCCTTCCTTGACCAGCAGGGAGACGAGGATGCCCGAGATCCGCGACCGGGCCTCGCCCATATCCCGCGTTGTCAGGGTGGCCGAGACCGGCTTGACGTCGGCGACCGTGCTGTAGGCCAGCGTCAGGCGCCCGGCCGCCGGCGCGCGCACAGGCGCCGGCGCGGACGGTTCGGCGCCGCCGCAGGCGGTCAACAGCAGAGCAGCGCTTAGAGCGCCGGCGAGGGAAATGTGTCTGGCCATGGTTCGCCCGTTCGTGGGTTCTGGTTACGCGCGCCTAGCGGCGGTCGAGCACGGAGCCCGTCCCGGTGTCGATCGTCACGGTCGGCAGGCCGGCGGCCTTCCAGGCCATGATCCCTCCCGCCAGATGTGAGTCGATGCTGTGGCCGGCCTTCTGACAATGCCCGATCGCGGTCGCGGACCGTTTTCCCGATCCGCACTGGAGCACCATCAGCCTGTCGCCCGCGGCGGGCAGGGCGCCCGGGTCAAAGGTCGAGAGCGGGAAGTTCAGCGCGCCGTGGATCCGCTCGGCCGCGAACTCGGCCGGTTCGCGCACGTCGATCAGCAGGATCTCATGCGCGTCGATCGAGGCCTTCACCTGGTGAGGGGTCAGGTCCTTGGTTTTGGGGGAGCCGAACATCCTGGTATCCTTCTGAAGACTGGCGGTCAGGCGACCGGGCAAAAGAGACTGGAAAGCGTTTCGACGACGGCGCGGGCCGGGCCGCTCCGGAGGCTGTAGTAGATGGTCTGACCGTCCCGGCGGGTGGTGACGACGCCGTCCCGCCTGAGCAGGCCGAGATGCTGCGAGGCCAGGGTCTCGCGGATCCCCAGCGTCTGGGCCAGGGCGCCCACGGACCGCTCTCCGTCGATCAGCGAGCAGACGATCATCAGCCTGTGCGGATTGGCCAACCCCTTGAGCAGGGCGCAGGCATCGTCCGCGGAGGCCTTCATGCCGTGAAGTTGTAAATTCATAGTTGCGTATATGCGATTATGAACATATGAAGTCAAGCGTCGGCAGGTTACGACCGGCCGGACCGCCCGGACGTGATCCTTGTCAAAGCCCGTCGGCCGATACGGGCGGATATTTCCCCTTCAACCGGGGGCCGTAGGAGGAAGATGACCATGGCCAAGCCGCGAATTGTCATTCTGGGCGCGGGACTCGGCGGCGCGATCGCCGCTTTCGAGATCAGGGCGGCCGTTGGCGACAAGGCCGAGGTCTGCGTCGTCAACCAGGGCGACACCTTTCACTTCGTGCCGTCGAATCCCTGGGTCGCGGTCCACTGGCGCAAGCGCGAGGCGATCGAGGTCAAGCTGCCGCCGGTCTTCCAGAAGCGCGGCATCACCTTCAATGGCGCGGGCGCGAAGCGTGTGGTTCCCACCAAGAGCATGGTCGAACTGAACGACGGGACGGCGCTGGACTACGACTACCTGGTCATCGCAACCGGGCCGGAACTGGCTTTCGACGAGATCCAGGGGTTCGGGCCGCACGGCGGCTTCACCCAGTCGATCTGCCATGTCGACCATGCCGAGACGGCGGCGGCGGCGTTCGACCGCTTCGTGGAAAACCCAGGCCCGATCGTCGTGGGCGCGGTCCAGGGCGCCTCCTGTTTCGGCCCGGCCTACGAATTCGCCATGATCCTCGACACCGAACTCAAGCGCCGCAAGATTCGCGACAAGGTGCCGATGACGTTCGTGTCTTCCGAACCCTACATCGGCCATCTGGGGCTCGATGGCGTCGGAGACACCAAGGGCCTGCTCGAAAGCGAGATGCGCAACCGGCACATCAAGTGGGTCACCAACGCCAGGGTGACGTCGGTCGAAGCCGGTCTGATGCATGTGGAGGAGCTGAGCGAAGACGGCGCGGTCAAGGCGACCCACGACCTGCCGTTCGCCTACTCGATGATGCTGCCGGCCTTCCGCGGCGTGGAGGCCGTCCGGGGCATCGAAGGTCTGACCAATCCGCGTGGCTTCATCGTGGTCGACAAGAACCAGCGGAATCCGGCCTTCCCGAACGTGTTCGCCCTCGGCGTCTGCGTCGCCATCGCCCCGACCGGAAAAACGCCGGTTCCGGTGGGCGTGCCCAAGACCGGTTTCATGATCGAAAGCATGGTCACCGCCATCGCTCACAATATCGGCGACCTGGTGGCCGGCCGGCCGGCGACCCACGAAGCCACCTGGAACGCCATCTGCCTGGCCGATTTCGGCGACGGCGGCGTGGCCTTCGTCGCCCAGCCCCAGATCCCGCCCCGCAACGTCAACTGGTCCGCCAGCGGCAAATGGGTCCACCTGGCCAAGGTCGGCTTCGAGAAGTATTTCCTCGCCAAGGTCAAACGCGGCGAGAGCGAACCCTTCTACGAAAAGCTGGCGCTGGACGTGATGGGCATTCGCAAGATCAAGCCCTGAGGGCTCGCCAATGACCCCGCGACAGTTCGTTTGCCCGTCCTGCGGCGCGACCAACAGGTCACCCGCCGAGCGCGACGCCCTGAAGGCGAAGTGCGGGCGTTGTGGCGAACCACTGTTCACCGGCCACCCCGCGGATGTCAGCGGAGAGGCCCTCAAGGTCCATCGCCGGGCCACACAGGGCGCCGCCGTCCTCGTCGACGTCTGGGCGCCGTGGTGCGGCCCCTGCCGGACCATGGGCCCGCAGTTCGCCGCCGCCGCAGCAGCCCTGGAGCCGACCGTTCGCCTGTTGAAGCTGAACGCTGATGAAGAGGGCGCCACGACGGCCGAACTGGGCGTGTCCGGCATTCCCGCCCTGATCCTGTTCCGTGACGGCCAGATCGTCGCGCGTCAGGCCGGCGCCATGACCGCCAACCAGATCGTTGCCTGGACCACCCAGGCGCTCGCCAGGCCCACCGCCTGACCCTGGAGCAAAGGATCTCCCATGAATGTTGATCGCGCTGTCTTCATCTTCGCTGGACTGGTCGTTCTGGCCGGCGTCACGCTTGGCCACTACGTGAGCCCCTGGTGGCTTCTGCTCAGCGCCTTCGCGGGCGTGAACATGATCCAGGCGGCCTTCACCGGCTTCTGCCCGGCGGCGATGGTGTTCAAGAAACTCGGTGTCAGGCCGGGCGCGGCGTTCCGCTGATCTGCCCTACCTCTCTCTTTTTTCCCACCAAACGCCGGCGATGAGCCAGCACAACCCGAGGAGACACCCGTGAAACTCAACGAAGGTGCGGTCGACCGCATCCTGCGCGTCGTTATCGGCATCGCCGTCCTGTCCCTGGCCTTTGTCGGCCCCAGGACGCCGTGGGCCTATCTCGGCGTCGTGCCGCTGCTCACCGGCATCGTCGGCTTCTGTCCGCTCTATGCAATGCTGGGCATCAACACCTGCGGCCGCCCCAAGACCAGGTGAGCCGCTCCGCCGGCGTGGTCAGACGGCGCTGATCTCCACCATCGGCAGCAGGCGACGAACGTCCTTCGCGTCGCACAGCGTCGTGCCGGGCGAGAGCAGGGCGGCCGAGCCGGCGGCCACGCCTTGCCGGAAGGCGTCCTCAAGGGGCCGGCCGGCGGCCAGGGCATGGACCATGCCGCCCAGAAAGCTGTCGCCGGCGCCCACCGAGCTGACCGGAAGGATCGGCATCGCCGCCGCCCGCCAGGCCCGGTCGGCCGCCACCAGCAGGGCGCCTTCCTGGCCGAGGGTCAGCGCCACCAGCTCGGCGCCGCCCCGGGCGATGATCTCGCGAGCCGCCGCCAGACGTTCGTTCTGGCCATCGAGGGGCCGTCCGGTCAGATCCTGCAGTTCACGCAGGTTTGGCTTGATCAGGAAAACGCCCTGCTTGAGCGCCGCGGCCAGGGCCGGACCCGAAGCATCGAGCACCATCCGGTCGCCGGCCGCCTTTGCATTGCTCGCCAGACGGGCGTGAAAATCTTCAGGGACGCCCGGGGGCAGGCTGCCGCTGGCGACGATGATCGCCTGGCCGTCGCCGGGCTCGATGGCGGCGTCCAGGCAGGCGCGCCACTCGGTCCAGGACAGGTGAGGGCCTTCCAGGACGAAGCGGTATTCCCGACCGGTCGAGCGCTCGAGAATGGTGACGTCTTCGCGGGTCTCTCCGGCGATCGGAACGGCCGTGACCGGAACGCCTTCGGCTCCGAGCAGGCGGACCAGCATCTCGCCGGGGAGGCCGCCCGCCGGGAAGATCGCCAGAACGTCGCCGCCGAGCCTTCGGACCACGCGGGCGACATTGACGCCGCCGCCGCCGGCATCGCGCCGGCCGGGCCCGCAGCGCAACTTGACCGACGGCTCCAGGCGCTCGACCGAGGCGGAGACGTCTATCGTGGGATTGATGGTGACGGTGACAATGCTCGGCATGGCGGCGAATGTTCGCCCCGCATCCGCGTCGGCGCCTTGAGCAATGTCAAGGCGCTCGCGGCGCTCCCGGTGGTACCCGACATGCCACAATCGGCGGCGAGCCGACCGATCCGGAGGCCATCACCATGACGCGACCCTACGCTCCGCCCAAGCACCTTTCGCCCGACCTTCTCCGGGTAAAGGCCTACTGGGAAAGCCTGTTGCGCGGTTCGGCCGAAGTGCCTTTCTGGGATGATCTGGACCTGACCACCCTCCACGATATCGCCGGCCGCCTGTTCCTCGTCGGCGTGTTCAGCAAGCCCGAGCGGTTTCGCCTCGATCTCGTCGGTGAAGACCTGACCGCGGCCAGAGGCGACGAGACCGCCGGCCTGTTCATCGACGAGATCGGCGCCGCGCCCCCGCTCGACCTTCTCGGTTCGCAAAGCAGCGCCACCGTCGAGACCGCCGCGCCGACCTACCTGGAGGGCGCCTTGGCGGATGGCCGGGTTTACCGTCGTCTTCTCCTGCCCATGTGGGGCGATGGCCGGCTCAGCATGCTGCTCGGCGTTGTCGACTGGGGCCGGGCCTGACCGCACGCCGGGGGCATGCCGTGCCGGCGCGTCCGATGACATCCCGCGACGATTCCGCGCCCGCCTGGCATGCGCTGACCGGCCACGAGGCCCTGCACCGCCTCGAGTCGCGTCCCGAGGGCCTGAGTGACGCCGAGGCCGCGTCGCGGCTGGAGGCGCGGGGCCGCAACGTTCTGCCCGAGCCGGCGGCATCCTCGCACGTGGTCGTCTTCCTGCGGCAGTTCAGGAGTCCGCTGATCTACATCCTGCTGGCCGCCAGCGTGGTCTCGCTGGCGCTGGGGGAATGGAGCGACGCGCTGTTCATCCTCGCGGTGCTGCTGCTCGACGCCGGCATCGGCGCGGTGCTCGAGTGGCGGGCGGAGACCAGCGCGGCGGCCCTGAAGCAGGTGTTGCATGTGCGTCCGACCGTGCTGCGCGGCGGCGCGCGGCGGGAGGTCGACGCCGCGGACCTGGCGCCAGGCGACGTCATCCTGCTCGAATCAGGCGGCGCCGTACCGGCCGATCTTCGCCTGCTGTCGGTCCATGACCTGCGCATCGACGAATCTCTGCTGACCGGCGAGTCGGCGGCGGTCGAGAAGGTCGAGCCGGCGCTGGACAGCGGTACGCCCCTGGCCGACCGGCGCAACATGGCGTTCGCCGGCAGCATGGTGCTTGCGGGGCGCGGGACCGGCGTGGTTTGCGCGACGGCCGGCCACACCCAGCTGGGCGCCATCGCCCGGGCTCTGGGGTCAGACCAGACGCCGCCGCCGCTGTTGCTGCGGATGCGGACCCTGTCCCGCCGGATCGCCGCCGCCACGGTGGTGGTCGTGGCGATGCTGGCGGTTGGCCAGCATCTGCGCGACGCGCCGCTGGCCGAGATCTTCAGCATGACCATCGCCATCGCGGTCTCGGCGATTCCGGAAGGCCTGTCGGTGGCGATCACCATCGCCCTGGCCATTGCGTCCGGGCGGATGGCGCGGCGGCATGTCATCGTGCGGCGTTTGCCGGCGGTGGAAGGGCTCGGATCCTGCACCCTGATCGCCACCGACAAGACCGGCACCCTGACGGTCAACCGTCTGACCGTGAAGCGTATTGCACTGCCCTCGGGCGCCGTCTTCGACGTCGATGGCGAGGGTCTGGACCCGCACGGCGGCATCGTTCCGGCGCCGTCCGGCGAGGACCTGGCCGACATGCGCCGACTGGCCACGGCCGCTGCCCTGGCCAACGAGGCGCGCCTGCACAGCGACAACGGGGCGGTCGAGGCCAGCGGTGACAGTGTCGACGTGGCCTTTCTGGTGCTGGCCGCCAAGTTCGGCCTGAACCGTGAGAACCTGCTGGAGGCCGAACCGCAACAGACTGTCATCCCCTACGAATCCCAGCTGGGCTTCTCGGCTTCCGAGGGGTCCGGCCTGGTGCGGGTAAAGGGCTCTCCGGAACGGATTCTGGCCATGTGTGACGGGTTCGATCCCGTGGCCGCCGAGGCCCGGGTGCACCGGCTGGCCGAGGCGGGATACCGGGTGATCGCCATCGCCGAAGGGGCCGCCGGCGAGGCCAATGGCCGCATGGCGTCGGCGGACCTGGGCGGTCTGCGGCTGCTCGGCTTCGCCGGCTTGATCGATCCGATACGGCCCGAGGTTCCCGAAGCGATCGCCGCCTGCCGCGCCGCCGGGGTCGAGGTGCGTATGATCACCGGCGACCACCCCGAGACAGCGCTGGCCATCGCCCGCCAGATCTATGCCGATCCCGCGCCCGAACGCGCCGTGACGGGCAGTGAGCTGGCGGCGCTCTCCGGGCCGGACCTGGAGCGCTGCATTCTGGGGGCCGATGTCTTCGCCCGGGTCGAGCCCGGTCAGAAGACGATGATCGTCCAGGCGCTGCAGGCCAACGGCCACTTCGTCGCGGTGACCGGGGATGGCGTCAACGACGCCCCGGCCCTGCGCGCCGCCCAGGTCGGGGTGTCCATGGGCGCCAGCGGCACGGACGTGGCCCGGGCGGCGGCCGAATTGATCGTCACCGACGACAACTTCGCTTCCATCGTCGCCGGCATCGAGGAGGGCCGCACCGCCTACGCCAACATCCGCAAGATTGTCTGGCTGTTGATCAGCACGGCCATCGCCGAGGTGCTGCTGTTCTCGCTGACCCTGCTGACCGGCTTGCCGATGCCTCTGACGGCGGTGCAGATCCTGTGGCTGAACCTGGTCCACGAGGGAATCCAGGACGTCGCCCTGGCCATGGAGCGCAAGGAGCCCGACACCATGCGCCGGCCGCCAAGGCCGCCGCGGCAGGCGATTTTCGACCGGCAGATGATCGAGCAGTGTGTCCTGACGGGGATCTATATCGGCGGCGTCTCCTACCTGCTGTTCGCCTGGCTGGCCGGGCAGGCCGGCTTCGACCTGGTCGAGGCCCGTAACCTGACGTTGCTGTTCCTGGTTCTGTTCGACAATGTCCATGTGCTGAACTGTCGGTCCGAAACACGGTCGGCCCTGCGCATACCGCTGCGGGCCAATCCCGTGCTGATCGCGACCCTTGTCGGCGCGCCGGCGGTGCATGTGCTGGCCTTGTACACGCCCGGCCTGCGTGACGTCCTGGACTTGCGTCCGGTCAGCGGCCCGGAATGGCTGTTCGTCGGCCTGCTGGCCGCCAGCGTCCTTCTGGTGGGCGAGGGCTACAAGGCGCTCCGCGCCCGGCCCATGCTGCGGAAGTCGTCGAGGCGCCCGGCGGTCCTGGCGCGCTGACCGCCTGCACCCCGCCGTGGGCGCTTGACGTCGATCAAGGTCCATCCGCGATCGACAGCCCACTCTGTCGCAAAGGGAGTAGCGTATGAACCGTTCGGCTCGTCGCGACCGCGCCATTCCCAGGACCCGCCATGTCCGCTGGTTCAACGACCTCGGACTCGACAACGTCGCTCTGGTCGGCGGCAAGACGGCGTCGCTGGGCGAGCTTTCCCGCCTGCTGGCCGGGGCCGAGGTCGGGATACCGAACGGTTTCGCCATCACCGCCGAAGCCTACCGCGATGCACTGGCCCAGGCGGGCGCGGCAGGTCGGCTCCGGTCGCTGCTCGCCGGCCTTGATGTGACCGATGTCGAAGACCTTGCGCGCCGCGCCGAGGCGGCCCGGTCAGTCGTTTACGAAGCCACCGCCGGCGAGGCCCTGCGCCGCGAAATCGTCGAGGCGTTCCGCGCCCTGCGGAAACAATACGGGCCGGGCCTCACGGTGGCCGTGCGCAGCTCCGCCACGGCGGAAGACCTTCCGACGGCCAGTTTCGCGGGCCAGCACGACAGCTTCCTGCACATTCGCGACGAGGACGGGCTCTTTGAGGCCTGCCGACGTTGCTTCGCCTCGATCTTCACCGACCGGGCCATTGTCTACCGGGTGAACAACGGCTTCGACCATTTCAAGGTCGCCCTTTCGGTCGCGGTGATGAAGATGGTCCGCTCTGACGAGGCGGCGAGCGGAGTCGCCTTCACGCTCGACACCGAAACGGGCTTCCGGGATGTGGTGTTCGTCACCGGCGCCTACGGCCTGGGCGAGAACATTGTTCAAGGGCGGGTCGGACCTGACGAGTTCTATGTCCACAAGCCGACGTACCGGCAGGGCTTCCGTGCCGTGCTGCGCCGGTCTCTGGGGACCAAGGAGACCCGCCTTGCCCATCGCCGCGGCGACGCGGGCGGCGCGCTGCACAGCTTCCCGGTCCCCGCGAAGGACCGGCGGCGGTTCTGCATTGACGACACCGAGGTTCTTGCCCTGGCCGGGGTCTGCATCCGCATCGAGGACCATTATTCGGGCGAGGCCGGCAAGCCGACGCCCATGGATATCGAGTGGGCGAAGGACGGCGACGACGGTCGGCTCTACATACTGCAGGCGCGCCCCGAGACCGTCGCCTCTCGCCGGTCCGCGGCCATGTTCGAGACCTACCGCCTGAAGGGTCGCGGCGAGGTGCTCGTGACCGGCAAGGCGGTCGGCGAGAAGATCGCCGCCGGCCGGGTTCGCCTGGTCCGCACCGCCGCCGACCTGCGGGCGTTCGAACCGGGGGACGTGCTGGTCGCGCCCTCCACCAGTCCCGATTTGCTGCCGGTGATGAAGATCGCCGCGGCGATCGTCACCGACCAGGGCGGCCGGACCTGCCACGCGGCGATCGTCGCGCGGGAACTCGGCGTTCCGGCTGTGGTCGGGGCGGGAGACGCCACAGCGCGGCTCGGCGCGGGCCTGGAAGTCACCGTTTCCTGCGCCGAGGGCGAGACGGGCCGGATCTACGCCGGAGCCGTGCCTTATGACGTCGAGCGGATGTCGCTGGACGCCATTCCGCGACCGCGCACCGAGGTGATGGTCAACCTGGCGCAGCCGGACCTCGCCTTCCGGGCGGCCTTGCTGCCATCTGCCGGGGTCGGGCTTGCGCGGCTGGAGTTCATCATCGGCGAGCAGATCGGCGTCCATCCCATGGCCGCCGCCCATCCGGACCGGGTGAGCTCGGCGAAAGACCGACGCGCGATCGCCCGGAAGCTTGGCGGCGAGGGATCGGCGAAGGCCCAGTTCGTGCGTCTGCTGGCCGAAGGGGTGGGGACGATCGCCGCCGCCTTCCATCCCAGGCCGGTCATCGTCCGGTTGAGCGACTTCAAGACCAACGAGTACGCCCGGCTGCTGGGCGGTGCGGCTTTCGAGCCTGTCGAGGAAAACCCGATGCTGGGGTTCCGCGGCGCGGCCCGGTACGCCCATCCGCGCTATGCCGACGGTTTCGCCCTGGAGTGCGAAGCCCTGCGCCATGTCCGCGAGACCTTGGGTCTGACCAACCTGAAGATCATGGTCCCGTTCTGCCGGCGGATCGAAGAGGCGGACGGGGTGCTGGCGGTCATGGCCGCCCACGGGCTCAAGCGCGGCGAGAACGGCCTGGAGGTCTATGTCATGTGCGAGATCCCCAACAACGTAATTCAGATCGACGCCTTCGCCCGCCTGTTCGACGGCTTTTCTATCGGTTCGAACGATCTCACCCAGCTGGTGCTGGGGGTGGACCGCGACTCCGACGCGGTCGCCTTCGACTTCGACGAACGCGATCCGGGGGTGCTTGAAATGCTCCGCCAGGCCGTCGATGGCGCCCGGCGCAATGGCCGGCACGCGGGCATCTGCGGAGAAGCGCCGGCCACATGGCCGGAGATCGCGGCCTTCCTCACCGACCTGCGTATCGACTCGATCAGTGTCAATCCGTCGAGTCTCCCGCGCACCATGACCGTCGTCAGCCAAGCCGAGGCGGCGCAGTTGGAACACGGCGCGCCAGGTTGACGTCGGTCTCGCAATTCGGGGGCGATGCCAAGAAGAGCGAGCGACGAAGGGCTGGTCAGCCACCGTCCACTTCAACGCGCTTGTTCCGGCCGCACGAAGATCGAGGCTGGTCGATTGACTGACCGCCGGTCCCTTCCCTGACACCGCCAGGAGGTCGGCGGTTCCTCTATTTGGCGCGCAGGGGAGCCGTTCTGGCTGGCGCGGAGGCGCCCGGGGAGTCCGAAGCGGAGTCCAGGCGTCCGCGATCCAGCGTGAGGATCCGGTCGCAGCGGGTCAGGCTCTCGGCGCGGTGGGCGATGATGACGATGAGGGCCTTGGGGAACGCCGCGCGCAGGCGGCCAAGGATCTCATCTTCGGTCCGGGTGTCGACGGCGCTGGTCGCCTCATCAAGGATCAGCAGTTCAGGGCGCCGCAAAATGGCGCTGGCCAGGGCCAGACGCTGGCGTTCACCTCCGGACACCCTGGCCCCTCGCTCCCCCACCAGCGTGTCGAGTCCCTGCGGCAATCGCCTGACCAGGTCATCGGCGCCGGCGATCGCCAGCGCCTCCCAGAGCTGGGCTTCGCTCGCGTCCGGAGCCGACCAGAGCAGATTGCGGCGGACGGTGTCATGGAGCAGGAAAGGGTCTTGCGGCACATAGGCGATGCGATCGCGCCAGGTGCGCGCCGTGGCGCCTTCAAGGATCTGGCCGCCCACCACGATCTGGCCCGACGCCGGCGGATAGAGACCCGACAGCAGGTCGGCGAAGGTGGTCTTTCCCGCGCCCGACGGGCCCGAGACGCCAACGAAGGAGCCCGGCTCCAGCCATAGATCAAGGTCGCGAACGCCGTGCGCCGCTTCCTTGCTCGAGCGGTCGGCCGCCAGATGGCTGAAGCTCACCCGCTCAAAGATCACTGGCGCGAAATGGGGGAGGGGGACGCCTTCGGTCGGCAGGCACGTCGGCCTGGCCGCAAGGGCGAGTTCGGCTTCCAGCGCTCTGACCAGGTCATAGGCGGGCAGGGCGTGGATCAGCTGCAGGGCGCCCTGCTGGATCTGGGTCGCGGGGCCGGACGTCCTGGCGAGGACGAACAGCAGCGTCATCAGCACCGCGGGCGCCAGCCCCAGAACGCCATGGCCGACCAGCAAGGCGACGCCGGCGATCGCCGCCGCCATGGCCGTCAAAGCCATCCGCGCGCCGGTGCGCTGCCAGACGAAATCGAGCTGGTTCACGCGCAGGGCCTCGAGCGTGTCCTCGACCTGGAGGACGAACGCCTGTTCGCGATTGTGACTGAAGGCCTGCTTCAGGCCGCCGAGGAACTGGCCGGTGTCCCGCGTGAGGTTGAACTGGCCCTTGCTGGCGTTCAGGCCGTTGGCGTGAGCGCGGATCAGGAAGGGGCCCAGCAGCAGGGCGGAAGCGACCAGCAGGGCCAGGCTCAGGCTGGCCAGTTCCAGCGACAGCAGGAAGGCGAGACCGAGCTGGGCGGTCAGCATGACCATCGCCACGCCGCACTGAAGGGTGAATGTCGCCGCCACGCCGCAGCGCTGGATGTCGGCGCTCATCAGATGGGCAAGCCGGGCGTGCGACAGGCGGTTGATGGTTTCCCAGCTGGTGGCGGCCAGTCTTCGCGTGATGGCGAGCCGCTGGGCCTCGACAAAGCCGATCTGCAGTTGGGCCAGAATGACGTCGCGGGCCAGAATGATCGCCGAACGGGCCGCCATCGACACCGCGAAGAGGCCGAGCAGCAACGCCAGTGACATCAGCCTGGACTGGCCGCCGAGCGCGCCCAGCATTGACGTCGTAAGGTCTCCAATCCAGCCGCCAGCCTGGCCCGTCCCGGTCAGCAGGACCAGCAGTGGCACAAGCAGCAGGATGCCGACCCCCTCGGCCAGGCCACCCAGCCCGACGAGAATCGCCGCGACCGCCATGCGTCGACCGCCGAACTGAACGAACCCGTGGATGAAGCGCCAAGCCTGGCGTCCGATTTGATTCATCGTGACGGTGTCCGAGGTCCGGTGAGCATCGCCCGTCCCTCCTAACCCACCCTCCGGTCGCCGTCCCGGGAATTCAGGGTGGCGTCCACCGACATGACGAGCCCCGCAAACCTGACGGCGGCGCGCGTCCCGCGCGGTCAGGGGGTGAAGCCCTCCGATCGCGGCCGGTCTGGAGAATTTCCGTCAGTCGCCGTCAACCTGGCGGGGAGCCTGGTTGAACCGGCCATTGACGATCCAGCGCCCGTCCATGGGACCGTCGCGCTCGCCGCCTGACCCCGCGGAACGCGTGGGGCTAGCTCTTTACGGACTTCAGCAGGGCGTTGAAGGTTTTCGCGACGCGTTCCTTCTCGGCCTGGTTCGAGGAGACGAGGTTGGTCGCGGAAGCGCCGATGCCGCTCCGCAACAGGCACTTCTGGTAGACGTCGGACGCCTCCACAAAGGCCTGAACGTCACCACGCAGGCGCGCCAGATCAGCCTTGGTCACCTCGGCGCCGGGGGCGATCACCGGCGCATAGGGCTTAACGCAACGACCGCCGGCCGCCGCGGGTTCGGCCATCGAAATCAGAACGGCCGAGATAATCAGAAATCGCACCATCACCCACTCCTCGCTTTCTGCGCGGCCCCCCGGGCATGGAGAGCCAGTGGGTTCACTCTGGCAGCGGACTATGAAGAAAGGCCCAACAACGCAGGAGGACCACGGACAATCGTGGAGCGCACGCTGCGGAGGCGCTGGTTTGCACCTGACCGACCGACCCAATTCGGGATCTGCTGGGGGTCTGGAAATTTAGCATTAACTAAGAAGTTACAGGCAGGTTGGTCCCCGCGCCGGATGACTACACGCCCGCACGCCACCACGCGCCGCGGATGGGGACTGAACATGAAAACGATTAGCCGTTTGACGTCATTGTCGCTGAAGGCGAAGACGCGCCTGGTCTGCGCCCTGCTGCTGGTCAGTTTCGCGCTGCTCGGGACGTTCGTACTCAATCGCCTGTCGGAGGTCAGTCGGCAGTCGGCCGTCATCACGACGGTCTGGATTCCAAGAGCCACCATTGCCGAGGAGGGCCGCGCGGCCGCGCGCGAGTACCGTATCAGCGAGGCGCTGCGGATCCTGTCGGTCACGCCCGACATGGCCGCGCAGGCGGACGACGATCTGTCGGCCAACGCGGAAATCTTCAGCGCAAAGATCGCGGCCTATCGCAAGCTGCTTCGCCCCGGTGAAAAGGCCGCCGGCATCGACCGGGTGTCCACGCTCTGGACGGACTACGTCGCCGCCAATGAGGAAATGCTGACATTCGCCCAGGAGGGCCGGGCCGCCGAGGCCGCCGACCGTTTCCGCAATTCGGCCAGCAAGTTCTATCTGATCGGCGCCGCCCTGGACGACCTGTCGACGGCCGACGTGACCCAGAGCGCGAAGGCGAGCGCCGCCGCGGCGGAGATCGAAAAGCTGAGCCGCATCGAAATCATCGCGGGCCTGCTGGTCCTGGGGACCTTGATGGCCCTGGCCGCCCTGTTCTTCGAGGTAAAGGTCTGGCGCGCCCTGGTCCAGATGTCCGCGACGATGCAACGCCTGGCCCGTGGCGATCTTCAGGCCGAAGTCAGCGGAACCCAGCGGCGCGACGAGGTCGGCGAGATGGCCGGCGCGATCCAGGTGTTCAAGGACAATGCGCTCGAAGTGCGCCGCCTCGAGGCCGAGGCCCAGGACCAGGCGCGCCTGACCGAGGAAGAACGCGCCAGCAACGACGAAATGCTGGCCGAGGTGGACAAACAGCGCTGCATCGTCGTGGCCCAGATCGGCCTGGGGATGGCCGAGCTCTCGGAAGGCAACCTGACATTCCGGCTTGAAGAAGAGTTCCCGCCCGAATTCCGCAAGCTGCAGACCGACTTCAACGCCGCCATGGACGACTTGCTGGAAACCATGAGTGTCATCTCCGCCCGGTCCGAGGGTATTCACGCAAGCACGGGGGAACTGAGCCAGGCCTCGGAGAATCTCGCCCGCCGCACTGAAGGACAGGCCGCCAGCCTGGAGGAAACCTCGGCGGCGCTCGAGCAGCTGACCACCGCCGTCGGCGCCTCGGCCGAAAGCGCCAAACAGGCCCGCCAGGCCGTGTCGACCGCGCAGGCCCATGCCGAGGAATCCAGCGGCGTGGTCAAGAACGCCGTCGCGGCCATGGGCGAGATAGAGCAATCGGCCCGCCAGATCTCCGACATTATCGGCGTGATGGACGATATCGCCTTCCAGACCAACCTTCTCGCGCTGAACGCCGGCGTTGAGGCGGCGCGCGCCGGCGAGGCGGGCCGCGGCTTCGCCGTCGTCGCCTCCGAGGTTCGCGCGCTGGCGCAGCGGTCGACCGTGGCGGCCAAGGAGATCAAGGCCCTGATTTCCTCCTCGACCCGCCAGGTCGCGACCGGCGTGGCGCTGGTCGGCGAAACCGGAAAGGCGCTGCAACAGATCGCGGCCCAGGTCGCCGAGACCAATCGGGCCATGGCCGAGATCACCGCCGCCGCCCAGGAGCAGGCCGCGGGCCTTGTTCAGCTGAACGCCACTGTCGCGCAGATGGACAAGGTGACGCAGCAAAACGCGGCCATGGCCGAGGAAAGCACCGCCGCCAGCCACACGGTCGCCCAGGAAGCCGACCAGCTCACCCGTCTGATCGGCAAGTTCCAGGTCGGCGACAGGGCGCAGGACTTCCCGTCCCGGACGGCGAGGCAGACCGCGCGCCCGCAGCGCCAGGGTGAGACCATCCTGCGGGCCATGTCGTCCGGATCGGCCGCGGTCGCCCTGAAGATCGAAGATGCGCTCGACCAGGAAGGCTGGGAGGAGTTTTGAGCGGCGCGACCCAGACCAGGCCGGCGGAACGCGCGCCAGCGTCGGGGCAAGCGCTTGCCGGCCGGCCGATCACGGCGCTTTCCGTCATGGTCGGCGGCCATCCGTATCTGATCGACGTCATGTCGATCCGCGAGATCCGCGGTTGGACGCCGCCGTCACCCCTTCCCGGTTGCCCGGCCTATGTCGAGGGCATGTTTGACCTTCGCGGCAGCGTCATTCCGGTCATCTCGCTGGTCATGCGTCTGGGCCTGGAGCGGATCCGGGACCTGCCGGCCGTGACCGTGGTGATCGAGGTTTCCGGACGCCTGCTCGGCATCGCCGTGGACGCGGTCTGCGATCTGGTGACCTTCCAGTCCGGCCGGCTGCAGCCGGTCCCCGCGGCCGGCGGCCCGGCGGCGCGGGAACTGCTGTCCGCCGTGGTCGAGATGGACGGCCAGGTGTTCGGTCTCGTCGATTTCGAGCGGCTGGCCTCGATCGATACTCCGCTTCCTGAAGCGGCCCGGCGGGACTTTTCCTGCGCGGGAGCCGCACAATGACAGCCCAGTTCGATCCGGGTCCCGACACCGGCTCCCTCGCACCGGTGCGTATTTGCCTGGCGCCGGCGCTCAACGCCACCGCGGCGGCCGATCTGGCCGGCGAGCTGCTGTCGGTGCGTGGCCGGCCCGTCGTTGTCGACGCGGGCGCGGTGGAGCAGCTGGGCGGGCTTTGCCTGCAGGTGCTGTTGTCCGCGCGCATGACCTGGGCGGCCGACGATGTTTCATTCGCGCTCACCCCGGCGTCGCAGGCCATCCGCGACCAGGCGACCGTCTATGGCGCGGACCTGTTTTCCGATCCCATGGGAGCCGTGGCGTGACCGAACCCAAGACCATCCTGACCGTCGACGACTCCCGAACGATCCGCGACATGCTTCGCCTGACCCTCGCCGGCTCCGGTTATCGGGTGATCCAGGCCGAAGACGGCCTCCACGGCCTTGAAGTCCTTGAGGCTGAGGGCGCCGATGTGATCATCACCGATCTCAACATGCCGCGCCTGGACGGTTTCGGCTTCATCGAGCGCGTGCGGGCCGATACCCGCCGCCGGGGCATACCGATCCTGGTCCTGACCACCGAAAGCACGCCCGCGATGAAGGAAAGGGCCCGGGCGGCCGGCGCCACGGGCTGGATCGCGAAACCCTTCGATCCGGATCATCTGACTACGGCCCTGCGGCGCGTGGGGGCCTGACATGTCGTTCGGCCCTTCAGGTCCGTCCTCCCAGGATGCGCTGGCGCCAATGCGCGCCGCGTTCCTGCAGGAGTGCACGGAAAGCCTGGGGGAGCTCGAGGCCGGGCTGCTGGTTCTGCAGGACGGCGAGGCCGACCGGGAACAGCTGAACACGATCTTCCGCGCTGTCCATTCGATCAAGGGCGGCGCCGGCATGTTCGGCCTGGGCGAACTGACGCGCTTCGCCCATGTGTTCGAAACCGCGCTGGACGGGCTGAGGGCCGGCCGGCTGGAACCGACGTCGGGCGTGCTCAAGGTGTTGCTGCGCGCCGCGGATATCCTCGCCGACCTGGTAACGGCCGCCCAGAACGCGACCCCGGTCGATGAGGTCGCTTGCGCCGGCGTCGCCGCCGAACTGACGGCGCTGGAGCCGGTGGATCAGACCGCCGGCGCGGGCGACGACGACGACGGGTTCACGCCGGTCATGGCCGACATCGACTCGATGTTCGAGCCCGTGGCCGCCACCGGCTCCTGGCGGATCGACTTTGTCCCGCGCGCGGCCCTGTACGAGAGCGCCAACGAGCCCCTGCCGTTCCTTCAGGAGCTTCAACGGTTCGGCGACTATCGCGTCGAACTGGATGCCGACAACCTGCCACCGCTGGACCAGCTTGATCCGGAGGAAGCCTATCTAGGCTGGACCGTGCTGCTCGACAGTCCGGCCGGAGCAGAGGACATCGGCGAGATTTTCGACTTCGTCGAAGGCGTCTGCGAACTGCGTATCGAACAGGACGTCTCCGCGGTGATCAGCGGATTGGCGGAGGTCGCGGATCAGCCGGCGACCGCGCCCGACCTGCCTGTCATCGGTGTCCCGGCCTCCAGGTCCTCGGCAGACGTGGTCCGGCCGACGAAGGAGCTTGCCAATCCGACCATCCGGGTCGATCTCGAAAGGGTCGACCGCCTGATCAACCTCGTCAGCGAACTGGTCATCAGCGAGGCGACCCTGACGGAGCGCGCGTCGCAGGTGGGTGGGCCGGCGGGTCTGGCGGTGCTCGA
>JACRBD010000361.1 GCA_016234625.1 Caulobacterales bacterium
CCCGCCCCCGCCCGGCGCCACGGGTCCCAACGCGGCCGGCCCCACCCGACCCCCGGGCTCCGGCCCGCGCCGTCCGGCGGGCCGGCCGGACCTGGGCGACCTGCAGAACCGCGCGGCCGGCTTCCGGCGCGACCTGCTCGGCGGGGTCGGCGGATCGGGTGGATCAGGGGGAGCGGGCGGCGAGATGACGCCACGCCGGATGGCGCCGGTCGTCGCCGGCGGCCTCGTGGCGCTGTATTTCGCCTCGGGCCTGATCGTGGTCGGCGCCAAGGAAGAGGCGGTGGTCACAACCTTCGGCGCCTGGACCCGCAGCTATGGTCCGGGTCTTGGCTATCATTTTCCGCTGTTCGAACGGGCCATCAAGGTGGGCACCACCGACCAGCGCGAGACCAGGATCGACGGCTCCGTCGACGGTTCCAAAGGCCCGGCAAACAACACCCTGATGCTGACCGGGGACGAGAATATCGTCGACCTGTCCTTCACGGTGCAGTGGTACGTGAAGGACGCCGCCGCCTTTACCTTCAACGTCGAGGACCCCGAAGCCACGGTGAAGGCCGTGGCCGAGAGCGCCATGCGCGAGGTCGTCGGCCGCAACGCCATTATCCCGATCATCGGCCGCGACCGCGGCAAGGTGCAGCTCGAGGTGGCCGCCCTGATTCAGCGCATCCTCGACGGCTATCAGGCCGGCATCGTCATCGACGGCGTCCAGATCAGCGAGGCCGGTCCGCCGACCGAGGTCAATGACGCCTTCCGGGACGTGAACAACGCCAGCCAGAACGCCGAGTCCTACGCCAACCAGGCGCGCGGCACGGCGGCCACCATCATCCAGCAGGCAAAGGGCTACCAGGCCCAGGTGGTCCGCGAGGCGGCCGGTGAAGCCGCCCGATTCAACCAGGTCTACGAACAGTACCGCCTGGCGCCGGGCGTCACCCGCGACCGCCTGTACATCGAGACCATGCAGCGGGTGCTCGAAGGCTCGAACAAGGTGATCATCGACGGCAAGGGCGTCACCGCCCCGATCGTGCTGTCGCCGGACACCTTCAAACCCCGCGTTCAGACTCCGACCGGCGCCGCCCAACCGCAGGTTCGCCAACCGGGAGCGGCCCAATGACCAACCAGCGCGGAATTCTCTACGGCATAGTCGCCGCCATCGCCCTGTTCTTCATGTCGCAGACCTTCTACGTGATCGGCCAGACCGAGCAGGCGCTGATCACCAACGTCGGTACGGTCGTGCGCACGGTCAATGTCGAGCCCGACGACGGCCCCGGCCTGAAGATGAAGATCCCCTTCCTTGAGACGGCGCGGGTGTACCCGAAGCTGAACCTGAACATGAACATTCCCCGCCACGAGATACTCGCCGGCAATCAGGAACGGCTGATGATCGACGCCTTCGTGCGTTACCGCATCAGCGACCCCGTGAAGTTCTACACCCGCCTGGGCGAATTCAGCTCCTCGCCGGCGCGGCTGGGTTCCGTGGTCAACGCCTCGCTGCGCCAGGTGCTCGGCACGGCCAGTTCGGAGGAGATAATCTCCACCAAACGCAGCCAGCTGATGCGCCGCATGCGCGTCGACCTTGGCGCTCGCGCCCGGGCCTCGGGCTTTGGCGTCGAGGTCATCGACGTGCGCATCCGCACCGCCGACCTGCCGGACCAGAATCAGGCCGCCGTGTTCGACCGCATGCGCACCGCCCGCCAGCAGGAGGCCGCGCGCATCCGCGCCACCGGCCTGCAGCAGCAGCGGGAGATCATCGCCACGGCGACCCAGGAGGCTGAAACCATCCGCGGCCAGGCCGACGCCGAACGGGCGAAGATCTTCGCCAGCAGCTTCGGCAAGGACCCCAGCTTCGCGGCCTTCTACCGGTCAATGCAGGCCTACGAGGCGTCGATGGCCAAGGGCGACACCACCCTGGTGCTCAGCCCGGACAGCGCCTTCTTCCGCTACTTCAGCAAGGGCGGCGGGGGGTAACAACCAACCGTCATGGCCCGGCTTGTCCGGGCCACCCGGGAACACTAACGATCAGGAAAGGCGCGGCTTCGGTCGCGCCCTTTTCTGCTTGCCCGGCGCTCATGGGTGGCCCGGACAAGCCGGGCCATGACGGCGTTATTGATCGTGAGGTCAGGCCGCGAACGCTTCCCGCCGATAGCCCTGAAAATACAGCAACGCCGTCAGATCAGCGTGATCCACCCGGGCGTCGGCCTGGGCGGCGACCACCGGCTTGGCGCGGTAAGCGATCCCCAGGCCGGCGGCCTCGATCATCGCCAGGTCGTTGGCCCCATCGCCGACGGCCAGGGCCTCGGCCGGCGTGACGCCGAGGGCCGCGACCTCCTCGTCCAGGGCCGCCAGCTTGGCCTCGCGACCGAGGATCGGTTCGCCCACCAGCCCGGCCAGCAGCGCGCCGTCCTCGACCAGCGTGTTGGCCCGGTTGTCATGGAAGCCGGCGGCCGTCGCCACACGGCCGGTGAAGAAGGTGAAGCCGCCCGAGACCAGCACGCAGCGCGAGCCATGGGCGGCCATGGTCCTGACCAGGGTCTCGGCCCCGGGATTGAGCCGCACCCGCTCGTCGTAGCAGTGCTGCAGGGCGTCCAGCCCCAGACCCTTGAGCATGGCCACCCGCTCGCGCAGGGCGCCCTCGAAGGCCAGTTCCCCGGCCATGGCCCGCTCGGTGATGGCCGAGACCGCATCCTTCACCCCGGCGAAGTCGGCCAGTTCGTCTAGGCATTCGACATTGATGATGGTCGAGTCCATGTCGGCGATCAGCAGCCGCTTGCGGCGGCCCTCCGCCGGCTGGACGCAGACATCGACCCGGCGGCCGGCCAGGGCGCCTTCGGCCCGCTCGCGGATCAGGGACTGGAAGGGGCTGTCCACGACGATGTCGGCGGCGTTGGGGCCCAGGAGGTCGGCGTCGCTGACCGCCGCGCCTGTGCTGGCGCAGGCGATCTCCACTGCCTCGATCGCGGCGGCGAGGTCATGCGGATCGGCGGCGACAAGGGTGACGACAAGGCTCATGCCCGCCGCCTAGCGTGGTTTCGGGGCGATGGGAACCGGTTGCAGGCATGTTGCGTGGTTCGACACGCGCTTCGCGCTGCTCACCATGACGTAGGAAAATGCAGCGCCACAAATGCACGTCATCCTGAGCAGCCGCGAAGCGGCGTGTCGAAAGACGCAGGCCGCCCACAGTGGCGATCCGACGTTTCATGGCTTATGCCGAGAACATGAAGGGCCAAATCCTGCTGATCGCCGGGCCGACCGCGAGCGGCAAGTCCGCCCTGGCCCTGCGCGCGGCGCGGGCGGTCGATGGCGAGATCGTCAACGCCGACGCCCTGCAGCTTTACGCCGACCTGCGGGTGCTGTCGGCCCGGCCATCGGAGGCGGAACAGGCCGGTGTGCCCCATCACCTGTTCGGCGTCGCCGACGGGGCGGACGGCTGGTCGGTGGGCCGTTGGCTGCGGGCCGCCTCGCCCATTCTGGCTGACATCCTGGCGCGGGGCCGGACCCCCGTGATGGTCGGCGGCACCGGCCTCTACTTCAAGGCCCTGACCGAGGGCCTCGCCGACGTGCCGCCCACCCCCGCCGCGGTCCGCCAGAGTGTCACGGCGATGTTCGACACCCTGGGCGAGGACCGCTTCCGCGCGTTGTTGGCCAGCGCCGATCCGGACGCCGCCCGGCGCATCGAGGCCGGCGACCGCATGCGCCTCAGCCGCGCCATGGAGGTGCTGGAGGCCACCGGCCGCCCGCTCTCCGCCTGGCAGGCCGACACCGCGCCGGCCCTGGAGCCAAGTGCGTGGCGAGCGGCGGTCATCCTGCCCGACCGGGCCGAGCTCTACGCCCGCTGCGACGCCCGCTTTGACGCCATGCTGGCCGGCGGGGCGCTGGAGGAAGTCCGGGCCCTGCTGACCAAGGGGCTGAACCCCAATCTGCCGGTGATGAAGGCGGTCGGCGTGCGCGAGCTGGAGCGGCATCTGGCCGGCGAGCTGACGCTCGAGGCCGCCGCCGACCTCGCCCGCCAGGAAACCCGCCGCTACGCCAAGCGCCAGCTGACCTGGCTGCGCAACCAGACGCCGGACTGGCCACGCATCACGGAAATAGCCCCGGAGGCCGCCTGGGGGCAATTCCTTGCGCTTGAGACCGCCTTGACGCCGTCCGCATAGCGTGGCATCTGCAAGTCACGCGATTTGGAGCAAACTTCGTGCGCAAGACCGTCATCGTACTTATCGAGCGGCCGACAACGGCGTGACCTGATCCGTCACGTTGTCGCCGGTCGCGCGCATCCAGGCCCCTTCCGGGCCTTTTTTATTGCTCTTTTTCCAGACCACGAGCCCGACAATGACCGTCCCAACCACCCGGACCCAAACCGCCGCAACCGCCGCCGCCCGCGAGATGACGGGCGCCGAGATGGTGGTTCAGGCCCTCGTCGACCAGGGCGTCAGCACGCTGTTCGGCTATCCCGGCGGGGCGGTGCTGCCGATCTACGACGCCCTGTTCCAGGACAACGAACGACACGGTGACCGCCTGCGTCACATCCTGGTGCGGCATGAACAGGGCGCGACCCATGCGGCCGAGGGCTACGCCCGCTCCACCGGCAAGCCCGGGGTGGTGCTGGTCACCTCCGGACCCGGCGCCACCAACGCCATCACCGGCATCGTCGACGCCCTGATGGACTCGATCCCGATGGTCGTCTTCACCGGCCAGGTCCCGACCCACCTGATCGGCACCGACGCCTTCCAGGAGGCCGACACCGTCGGGATCACCCGGGCCTGCACCAAGCACAACTACCTGGTGAAGGACGTCGCCGACCTGCCCAGGATCATCCACGAGGCCTTTCACATCGCTACCAGCGGCCGGCCCGGCCCGGTGTTGATCGACGTTCCCAAGGACGTGCAGTTCGCCAGCGGACGTTACCAGGGTCCGGACGAGGTCAGCTTCAGCCACGGCTACGCCCCGCGAACGAAGGGCGACGCCGGCAAGATCACGGAAGCCGCCAGACTGATCGCAAAGGCCCGTCGGCCGATCTTCTATACCGGCGGCGGGGTGATCAACGCCGGCCCGAAGGCCAGCGAGAGCCTGCGGGCCTTCGCCGCCATGACCGGGGCGCCGGTGACCTCGACCCTGATGGGCCTGGGCGCCTTCCCGGCGGCGGACCCGGCGTGGCTGGGCATGCTGGGCATGCACGGGACGTTCGAGGCCAACCACGCGATGCACGACTGCGACGTGATGATCTGCGTCGGCGCGCGGTTTGACGACCGGGTCACCGGCCGCCTCGACGCCTTCTCGCCGGACAGCAAGAAGATCCACGTCGATATCGACGCCTCCTCGATCAACAAGAACGTGCGGGTCGACGTCGGCATCGTTGGCGACGCCGGCAGCGTGCTGGACGACCTGATCGCCGCCTGGCAGGCCGAGGGCCTGGCCGCCAACCGCAAAGCCCTGGATGACTGGTGGCGCCGGATCGACGGTTGGCGCGCGCGCCAGTGCCTGAGCTTCCGCACCAATGACACCACCATCAAGCCGCAGCAGGCCATCGACCGGCTGTATGCGCTGACGAAGGACCGCGACACCTACATCACCACCGAGGTCGGCCAGCATCAGATGTGGGCCGCCCAGCACTATCGCTTCCAGGAGCCGAACCGCTGGATGACCTCCGGGGGCCTGGGCACCATGGGCTACGGCATGCCGGCCGCCATCGGCGTGCAGCTGGCCCATCCGGACAGCCTGGTCATCGACATCGCCGGCGAAGCCTCGATCCAGATGTGCATCCAGGAGCTGTCGACGGCGATCCAGTACGACCTGCCGATCAAGATCTTCATCCTCAACAACGAATGGATGGGCATGGTCCGCCAGTGGCAGGAGCTGCTGCACGGCCAGCGCTATTCCCACAGCTACTCCGAGAGCCTGCCGGACTTCGTCAAGCTGGCCGAGGCCTATGGCGCGGTCGGCATCCGTTGCAGCGACCCGGCCGAGCTGGACGCGAAGATCCTCGAGATGATCGACAGCCCCCGCCCGGTGGTCTTCGACTGCCGCGTGGAGAAGAACGAGAACTGCCTGCCGATGATCCCGTCCGGCAAGGCGCACAACGAGATGATCCTGCCGGAAGACGGCGCCGACATCGGCTCGGTGATCGACGACGCAGGGCGGCGGTTGGTGTAGAGTTGACCGTACAGTTTTGTACGTACATACTCAGCGAGTCGAATGATGGAATTCGAATGGGACGCGGCGAAGGCGCGAGCGAACTGGCTCAAGCACGGCGTCACATTCGAGTTGGCCACCGGAATATGGAATGATCCGGGCATACGGTTCGTTCTCGATGCCGTTATCGATGGAGAAGAACGGTGGTGGGCCGTCGGTCGCGCCAGCGTCGGCGGGCTGCTTATCGCGGTCCACGTCTATCCGAATCCGGACCAGGACAACCTGATCCGGCTAATCAGCGCACGAAGAGCATCGCGACATGAGCGACGACGATACGAAGATGGTTCGCTATAGGCCGCCTCCGGGCGGCTATGTCCCCACCGCGGAGGAGAAAGCTCGGTTCGAAGAGCTGGCGACGCTGCCGGATGAGGACATCGATTTCTCCGACATCCCGGAAATCACCGATGAGCAGTGGGCCCGACGCCAGCCCAGCCACTATCGGCCGATCAAGCAGCCGGTCACGATCAGGCTCGATGCCGACGTCCTTGGGTGGTTCAAGGAAAAGGCGGGCGATGCGCCCTACCAGACCGAAATCAACCGGGTGCTCCGCCAACACATGGCGCGACAGCTGATCCAGAGGCAGAAGAAACGCGCCTGATGACCGATCCCCAGCCCGCCTCCGCCTACGATCTCTCGCATGTCGACGAGACCGAGAACCTGGCCACCTTCGCCCTGCTCGTGGACAACGAGGCGGGGGTGCTGCACCGCGTGGTCGGGCTGTTCGCGGCCCGGGGCTACAACATCGAAAGCCTGACGGTCGCGGAGACTGACCGGAAGGCCCACACCAGCCGCGTCACCATCGTCACCCGCGGCGCCCCGCACGTGCTGGACCAGATCGAGGCCCAACTCAGCAAGGTGATCAGCGTCCGCAGGGTGCATGACGTCACCCGCGACCCGCGCGGCATCGAACGGGAGCTGGCCCTCGTCAAGGTGCGGGGAACGGGCGCGAACCGGGTCGAAGCCCTGCGCGTGGCCGACATCTTCCGCGCCAAGGTGGTCGACACCACCTCCGAAAGCTTCGTCTTCGAGATCACCGGCGCGCCGGCCAAGATCGACAGCTTCGTCGACCTAATGCGGCCGCTGGGTCTGGTGGAACTGTCGCGCACCGGCGTGCTCAGCATCGAGCGCGGCGCCGAGGAAGGCATCTAGCCCCCTCGACGGCCTCTCGCGGCAAGGGCAAGTTCGCCGCCGGAGGATCCCGCCATGAAACCGCTGCTGGCCACGCTTGCCCTGACCCTGAGCCTGATCGCCGCGCCGGCCCTCGCCCGCGACGCGGCGTCCACCGCCGAGGCGGTGCGCCAGGCCGACATCGCCTTCGCCAGACGCAGCGCGGAGGTCGGCTTCGCGAGGGCCTTCCTCGACTATGTCGATGAGAAGGACGGCCTGCTCTACGGCATGGATGGCCCGCCCGCGGTCGGAGCCCGGGCGGTCTACGAGGCCCTCGGCGGCGATGCGCCGTCAGGCGTGACCGTCGACTGGGTTCCGACCCAGGCCTGGGGCGCCAACAGCGGCGAGATGGGCGTGACCGTCGGGACGTGGAAGCGGACCTACAAGGATCCCTCCCGGCCGCCGCGAACCGGTCGCTATGTCACCGTCTGGCGTCTGAACGCCCGGGGAGAGTGGAAGGCGCTGGTGGATATCGGCGAGGCCGATCCCCTGCCAGCGCCCCCCGCCCCCGCCGCTATGCCTTGAGCAGGTTGAAGCGGTAGAGCGCGCCGCCGATCGCCGCCCCGATCGCCGGAGCGACGATGAACAGCCACAGCTGGGAGACCGCCTCGCCGCCGGCCAGCACCGCCGGGCCGAAGCTGCGCGCCGGGTTGACCGACACGCCGGTCACCTGGATGCCGACGATATGGATCACCGCCAGGGTGATGCCGATCGCCAGGCCGGCGAACGGCTTGTCGCCCTTGTCCCCGGTGACGCCCAGAATGACGATGACGAAGATGGCGGTGAACACGATCTCGAAGATCAGCGCCGCCTGCTGGCCGTATTCGCCCAGGTAGCCAGGTCCCCAGCCGTTGCGGCCCAGGCCGCTGGCCGCGCCTTCCTTGGCCAGCACGCAGAGGATCGCGGCCCCCGCCAGGGCGCCCGCGAACTGGGCGACCCAATAGAGGCCCATGTCCTTGACCGACATCCGCCCGGCGACGAAGGCTGCCAGGCTGACCGCCGGATTGACGTGACAGCCCGAAACCGGCCCGATGCCGTAGGCCATGGCGACGATGGCGAAGCCGAACGCCAGGGCGATGCCCAGCTGACCGACATTTTCCCCGCCCAGCACGGCCGCGCCGCAGCCAAACAAAACCAACACAAGCGTGCCGATGAACTCGGCGATGAACTTGTTCATGGAGCCTCTCCCATTTCCCCCCGCTTCATCGAGCGGCGTTCGGCGAGGCTGACCCAAATCGGTGAGTCCGGAAAGTCTTCCTTGCGGCATCCTTCCCCCGGCGACCATTCACCCCTATATTGGAACGGTCCGGGCTTGCCCGGGCTATGGACATAAACGCGCGCGTAATAACCGGACTGGACCCGGGTGCGATTCCCGGCGGCTCCACCATTTCCTTCTTCGGGTTATCGCCGGAAGTATGGGGCCGATCAGCATCGACAGACGTCTAAAGGCGTAGCTTTGTCCCGGCGTGGCTCACCGTCTCGGGCCATTAAACTAACTGCGAACGATAACTTCGCTGAAGAGTATGCGATCGCCGCGTAATGCGGTGCTAGCGCACTCAACCTAAACTCCGGGGGGTTCAGATCCTCCGGCGGGGCCCCGGGGGAGCCTGCCAACAGAATCCCCCACCTCCCTCCTGTTTGACCAGGCCCCCTCCTTCTCAAGCAGGGGAATTCGGTGACGGGGAATTCGGTGACAGTTTATGAAATAGGCTCCGCAGACCGCGCGGCTCATGCAATCACCGAGATGCCGGCTTCTCGCCGCAGCACGGCGTATCGATGTCGTGATCGAATTGCTCACGGTCAAGCACCTCGCTCATTGCCGAAAAACTCGCGTTTTCATCAAGGTCCCGGCACATCTGCACGCTGACGAGCTTGCGGGCTTTCAGCACCATCACGCCGTCGTCTTCAAAATGTTCCCGGTACCCTCCAGGCAGCCAACTGCCGGCGATCGAGCTCTTGAAGAGCACGTAGTCGTAGCCGCCACTCCTGAACCGGATTCGCTCCTCGCCACCGCCCGCATATCCGGTTCCGCTGAAGAAGAAC
>JACRBD010000347.1 GCA_016234625.1 Caulobacterales bacterium
CAGGCGGTTCTGCAGCGCAAGCCCGGCCATGCCCTGCTGCGAGGCCTTCTTCGGTCCGCGCGCGCCCTTGCCGCCGCCGGCCGCGTTCGCCATGGCGTGCCCCTCGTCGAAGACGACGACGCCGTCGAAGGACAGGGAGCGGGCGATGTAGAGCCCGAGCGCCTTCAGTTCGCGCGCGATCAGCTCCATCACCGCCACGCCGCCCTTGTCGACGGCTTCCATAAAGGCGTCGCGGGTGTTGAACGGCGCCTCCGGCCCGCCCCAGAGCCCAAGCCGCGCGGCATAGGCGAGGTTCTCCGGCGTCGTCGCGCCGGTCGCCGAAACGTAGAGGATCCGGGCGCCGGGTAGGCGGTTCTGCAACGCCAGGCCGGCCATGCCCTGCTGCGAGGCCTTCTTCGGCCCGCGCGAGCCCTTGCCGCCGCCGGCGGCGTTGGCCATCGCGTGCGCCTCATCGAAGACGATCACACCGTCAAAGTCAGCGCCCAGCCAGCTGACGATCTGATCGAGCCGGGACGGGCGATCTCCCCGGGCCGGCTGACGCAAGGTCGCGTAGGTCGTGAAGAGGATGCCGCGATCCAAGCGGATGGCGTCGGCCTGCTTCCAGGCGCTCTGCGGGGTGATGTCGGAGCCCGCGCCGCCGATGGCGTTCCAATCGCGCCGGGCGTCCTCAAGCAGGGCGTCGTTCCGCGAGAACCACACGGCCCGTACCCGGCCCTGGGCCATGTTGTCGGCGATGACCCCGGCGATCTGACGGCCCTTACCGCAACCGGTGCCGTCCCCGAGGAAGAAGCCGCGCCGAAACTGCACCGCGCCCTGCGTGCCGTCCGCCGCCAGATGGACCAGGTGGGCGGCCTCCCCCAGCACCCACGCGCCCGGCAGGCTGCTTGCATGGGCTTCGCCGGCATAGATGATGGTCTCCATCTGGGCGTCGGAGACCAGGCCCTGCTCGACGGTCCCGGCCGGCAACAGCGGGCGGTAGCTCGGGGCGGGCGGTGAGACCGAGGCCATCGGCCCGGATTCCACGAGCGGGGAGGGGTGCGGCCGCGCCTGCGCCAGGTCGATCCGTCCGAGCGCGTAGGCCTGGTAGAGGCCGACATCGTGCCCTTCCCCGGACCAGTCCTTCACCGCGTAGGCGACCGGCGCCGTCGTCGTCAGGAACCCCAGCCGTGACGAGGGCGTCGCCAGCGCCCGGGCCCGCGGGGTCAGGAAGGCGACGTTGGAGACGGCTCGGAACTGGCGAGGCTGAGCCGTGGGGCGAGCAGCGACCCCCGCCGCCAGACGGGCGGCGTCGGCCAGGGTCTCGCAAGCCTGAACCGGGCAGGGGGCGGGGACGCTCCCTTCGGCGCGGTCGATCACCAGAAGCCCGGTCTCGACCGAGGTTCCGTGCTTGGCGTAGGCCCGTTGCGGGAACACGAGCATCGCGATGAGGCGGCCGCGGCGGCCCAGAGCCTGCATCGCGCCGGCGTCCTCGAAGAGCCGGGTCGGCACGATCGCCGACAGCCTGCCGCCTTCGGCCAGGCAATCGAGCGCGGCGTGCAGATGGCCCTCCAGATGCTGAAACGGCGGGTTGGCGATGACGGCGTGGAAGCTGCCGGAACCCGGCAGGATGTCCTTCAGCAGGACCGCGTCGTGGCGCGTGCGCGAGGCTCCCGGAAACAGCCCGTCGAGGATCTCGGCCCGACCTGGGGCCAGTTCGTTGAGGTCGAGCACCGCGCCGCACGCCTCGGCGACAATCGCGAGAAGGCCCGTGCCGGCCGAAGGCTCTAGCACCCGGTCGCCGGGGCGGATCTGGGCGGCGGCCACGGCCAGGGCGCTAAGCTCCGGCGGCGTGGAGAACTGGTCGAGCGCCACCTGCTCTTCGCTGCGCCGCGTGTGGGTCAGGGTCAGCTCGGTGACGCTGGCCAGCAGGGCGACGATTTCGGCGGGCGCGTCCTCGAGCCGGCTGATCTGCGGCGCTAGGCGGCGCAGCTGCAACACCACGGCGGCTTCCATGGCGTCGTAGGCATCGCGCCAGCACCAGGCGCCGTCGGCGTCCGAGCCGCCAAAGGACATGGTCATCACCCCTGCCACCAGCTTTCGGTCGAGAGCCCGCGAGCGGTTGAGATGGGGAACCATGGCCCGCGCGACGGCCAGGATGTTGGCGGCCTTGTCAGCGGCGGAACCAGAAACCTGCGTCTGAGCGAAGAGCGGAAGGAAGGCGTTCATGGGGAAGCGTCCAGATCACCTGCGGCGGAGGGCTCCTCCCTCCCGTCCCGTCAGGCTCACCTGACGCCTCCCTCCCTCCATCCTTTAGCCCGGGCAGTTGATCGTCAGCGAAGGGTCCGGCCCAACGCTCCCGCCTGAGCGCATTCGAGCACTCTCAAGCGAATTTTCTCGTAAAGCTTCGACGGCAGATGCCCGTAGGCGATCTCGCCGCCGGGGTCGGGGGCGAGATCGAAACCCGGCCAGGCAAACTCGTTGACCTCATCAACAATCACCCAGGACTTCGCATCATCGAGGCCCAGATGCCGCTTCACGTGGGGTGGAAGTTCCACAGCTTGCGTGTCCGCGTCGGGCTCAGAGTGGGTGATCGGCGCGATAAGGACCATGGTCAGGCCATCGCTCGCGCGGCGATGCGACAGGACGATCGCGCAGGGCCTGGGATAGCGAGCGTTGTCGCGCCCCAGGTCGTGTTCCCGTTTCCAGAGGTAGTTGAAGCGAATGACGAGGCCTTCTTCCGGATCAGGAATAGCCACGCAATCCTACTCGTCCATCAGGTCATTGAGATGGTCGTGTCGAGGATCCATCCGCGCCTCGCCCAGGGCTTGAATTGTTTCGGCGGGCAGTTCGTGAGTCCAGAAAGCCCGGGTCGCCAAGCTCTTGAGCCGCATGTATTCATCGTAGTCGTGCTTGGACATCAGCACTTCGGTGACACGGCTATGATGGGTCACCGCGACTGGCTCACGTTGGGCGGCTTGGCGGTATTGTGAAAAGCGCTTGGCGACCTCAGTCGCGGGAACCTCAAGCATAGCGGCCTCCTGAGCCCATAAAATGCGGATTTCCCGCACTATTGCAAGCCTAAACATCGAACACGAGCGCTTCTGCCCATGCGCGTGTTGCAGCCCAGACAGCGAAAAGCCCCGCCGGCTGGCGCCGACGGGGCTCTCTGGTTCAGGGCCGATGCTCCGCCGATCAGGCCGCCAGTTGTCCCTCCGAGGGCTGGGTCGTTTCCGGCGCCTCGGAGGGCTCTTCGTCAGCCACCGGCTCCTCGACCTCGTCCTCCAGGGAAGCGTGGCTCTCCCAAGACAGGGCCGAGGGCGCCCATTGCCGTTCCGCGGCGGCCTGGGCCACGAAGCAGACCAGCTCGTCCTTCTTCAGGGTGCGCGCCCGATCGTCCGAGGCGTCCATCTCCTCAAGCAAAGCCATCAGCTGCTTCTTGGAGTGAACCGCCAGATAGCCTGCGTCCGGCGTCCAGTGGCTGGCGATGTCGGACCCGCAGAGTTCGGCGATCTCGGCCGCCTCCGCGCGGGCGGCGTGACGGATCGAGCTGGTGCGCGCTTCGCGGACATCGAGCGAGATGGCCACCAGCTCGGCCAGCAGCGCCATCTTCTCCCCGTGCGCCAGGCCCTCGATCCAGGCGATCGGCCGAAGGCCGGAGGTCTTGTAGGCCTCGCGACGCGCCTCAAGTCTGGCCCGCACCTCACCGTCGAGCGCCGGAATGGCCGGGGTTTGGCCACGGCGATAGCCGCTCGCCGAGACCGTCACCGCCGACGCTTCCGCCGAAGCCCCGCCGTGCAGCGCCAGATGCTTGAAGAGCTGGGCCAGGAGGGCGGTCAGCGCGACGCTGGGGTTGTCGGCCAGGTCGCGGATCAGGCCCCGCGTTGCGACATCGGTGCGGGTCTCATGGAAGACGTGACTGGCGCCTTCCACATCGACGTCGGCCTTGGGAAACTCAACGTCGGGCTGGCTGCGCCTATAGCGCCCGTCGAGACCCCCGCCTTCGCCGGTCTCGGCCTCCTCGTCGGGGTCGTCCTGGGCGATCACCGGGTTGGAGAAGAAGCTGGCGACGACGCCGACCTCGGCATCCGGAGACAGGATCACGGCCCCGATCGTACCGCCTTCGAGCGAGGCGGAGGCGAGCTGCCGGTCTGCTTGCAGCAAAGCCAACAGGCCCGGGTTCTCGTCAGCGGCCAGATCCGCGCCCGCCAGGGCTTCGTGCGCCTCCCTGACAACCTGCTGGGCTTCTTTGTAGGCCGCTCGGGCGGTCTCGCTCATCCCCGCGACGTGGACGTAGGGCAGGTTGAAGAAGCCGTCGGGCGCGCGGTAGCCGCGGCTCTGGCCGATGAACACGAACAGCCCTTCGGCCTGCAACGCGGTCACCAGCGGCTCTGTGCGCTGGCGCCACAGCTCGGTCAGCATATCGGGGTCCAACAGAACGTCGGGAAGCTCGCCGAACAGGTCGGATTCGACCCGCCCGCCGATGGCCGCGTAGCGCTGCGGGCCCACCAGGGCGAAGCGCGGATCGTTGATGTCGGTGCGGCCCCGCTCGACGCGAGCGGCAAGCTGATAGTCCTGCAGATAGCCATCGAGGGCGGTCTGGGCGATATCGGCCTGCTCGTCCGCATCGGTGATCCGGGCCAGCTGACGGGCCTGCTTCAGGGTGATCTTCCCCAGACGCAGGGCCTTCAGCGCCTTGGCGTGCAGCCCGGCCAGGGCCGCCAGACGCTTGATCTCCAGTTCGTCATAGCCGAGCGCGCCGGCGATGGCCGCGGTGTCCATCTTCGACTTGCGCAGCTTGCCGATGGCGACAATCACGTCGGCGATGTGAACGGGCGTGCGCTCAGCGGCGGTGAGGATGGTGGCCGCGGCCTGGCCTTCGCGGGTGGAGAACACCTCGCACTTCACCGGCCAGTCCTGCTCGATCCGGCCGGCGTCCAGGAGCTTGCGGAGCGCGAGCAGCCGGCGGCGGCCGTCCAGCACCATGAAAGGCCGCTCCTTCTTGGCCCCGGGTCGCACGCACAGGGGCACGACAACATCAGCCTTGAAGATGGTTTCGGCCAACCGATCAATCTCGTCGTCGGCCGGCTCCTTGGCGCGAAGGTTTTCCGGCGCGATCTCAAGATCGCACAGGGGCACGAACTGGGTGTTGGGAACGCCAGCGGGGGTTTCAGCAGCGGGGGTCAAGGGGATCATCTCCGGCGTCAGAGGCGAGGGTCATCCTGCCCCTTGGCGCACCCCCTCCAGCCCTCCCTCTCTCCTTTCAGCGGACGGTTCACAGCCACACATCCGGGCCGTCGGAGCCCTGGCCCATGCGGCGCCAGCGTCTACGTCTGGATCGTACCGACGGGGCCTGGCGGACAGATTTGAGTGGGGAGCGGTATCGGGGCCACGCAATCGTTCGCATCCGAAGTGCGCCATGGGACTAAGCCGCTCGCGCGGCATGGGTGATCGGTGCTGGCGCCGTAGATGAGTCTGAAGTGGCGGTTGCTGGGCCGTCCTGTCTGAAGATCAGGGATCAACCCTTCAGACAGGAGATCCCTCATGAGCACTGCACCGACAACCCCGCTGCGTCAGCGGATGATTGAAGACATGACCATCCGCCAGTTCGGCGAGAGACCCAGCGCGACTATGTGCGCGTGGTCGCCGACTTCGCCCGGTTTCTGGGCCATCCGCCCGACCAGGCAACGCCAGAGGACCTGAGACGATACCAGCTGCACCTGGCGTCAGAGGGCGCGTCGCCGGCCAAGATGAACGCCGCGGTCTCGGCCCTTCGGTTCTTCTTCAAGATCACGTTGGCGCGGCAAGGCTACGGCGAGCGCCTGGCCACGGTGCGCAAGGAGGACCGGCTGCCGGAGGTGCTGAGCCCTGACGAGGTTGCGTTGCTGCTGCACTGCGCCCCCAGCCTCAAGCACAAGGCTGCTCTCAGCGTCGCCTATGGCGGTGGCCTTCGGGTCTCTGAGATCACCCACCTGAAGGTCGGCGACATCGACAGCGCCCGCATGCTGATCCGCGTCGAACAGGGCAAGGGCCGCAAGGACCGCTATGTGATGCTCTCGCCGGACCTGCTGGTCCTGCTGCGCGACTGGTGGCGATCGGCCAGACCCATGGGCTGGCTGTTCCCGGGGCGAGATCCGGGCCAGCCGATCACCGCCCGCCAGCTCGACCGGGCTTGCAAAGCTGCGGCGGCGACGGCGGCCCTGGGAAAGTGGATGTCGATGCACACCCTGCGTCACTCGTTCGCCACCCACCTCCTGGAGCGCAAAACGGACGTGCGGGTGATCCAGGCGCTGCTGGGTCACAAGAAGCTGGACACCACCGCTCGCTACACCCGCGTGGCGATCAAGACGCCTGGGTCGGTCGAGAGTCCGCTCTCGCATCTCCGACCGCCAGCAGTCTGAGATCGCGCCATGTCGCGGCCATCCCTGGAGGTGGCCGACATCTTCCGAGCCCATGCCCCGGCCTATCGCCGTGACCATGCCCGACGCCTGAGCCTTGGCCAGCTCAAGGCAATGTCGGCCATCGAAGCTTGTCGCACCACCGAGCTCGGCGGCCATGTCGCGCGCTGCGACGACTGCCAGCGCCTGGCGGTGAGCTACAACTCCTGCCGCAACCGCCACTGCCCCAAGTGCCAGGGCTCTGCGGCCAGGATCTGGCTGGCCAAGCGACAGGCCGATCTGCTGCCCGCGCCCTACTTCCACGTCGTCTTCACCCTGCCGGCCCCGATCGCCGCCATCGCCTTCCACAACAAGGCCGTGGTCTACGACCTGCTGTTCAAGGCCGCCGCCGAGACCCTGCAGACCATCGCCGCCGATCCCAGGCGCCTGGGCGCGCGGCTTGGCCTGATCGCGGTGCTGCACACATGGGGCTCGGCGCTGACCCATCACCCCCAACTCCACTGCATCGTGCCGGGTGGCGGGCTCTCACCGGACGGCCAGCGCTGGATCGCCTGTCGGAAGGGCTTCTTCCTGCCCGTGCGGGTGCTGTCACGGCTCTTCCGCCGGCTCTTCCTGGAGAAGCTGGCGATCCTTCACGCCCAAGGGCGCCTGCGCTTCTTCGGCGATCTGGCCCACGTGGCCGCGCCGCTGGCCGTCGCCGCCTATCTGGCGCCGCTGCGCCGCACCGAATGGGTGGTCTATGCCAAGCCGCCGTTCGGAGGACCGGCGGCCGTGCTGGCCTACCTGGCCCGCTACACCCACCGCGTCGCCATCTCCAGTAGCCGCCTGGTCGGCATGGACGACCAGACTGTCCGCTTCCGCTGGAAGGACTATCGCCGCGCCGATCCCGCCACGGGCGTGGTCAAGATGGCGACCATGGCGCTGGCGCCGGCCGAGTTTATCCGGCGCTTCGTGATGCACGTGCTGCCGTCAGGCTTCCACCGGATCCGCCACTACGGTCTGTTGGCTAAGGGGCCGAACTCGCCGCCGCTGGCGCGACTGCGCGCCTTGATCCTGGACCAGGCGCCAAAGCCCACGACTGCGCCGGTGGCGGACGCTCCGCCCGACGAGCCCGCGTCCTCGGCCAGAACCTGCCCGGGCTGCGGTTGCGCCAGCCTGCGGATCATCGAGGTGATCGGCCGGGGCGGCTCCTGGCGCGCTCGGCCACATCGGCCCGTCTGGTGCGACAGCTCATGAAGCCAAGCCCCACGAGCACCGCGCCTCCCGCCGCCATCGCCCGTTGGCCTCGGCGCAATGCCGCTTGTGTCCAGCGTAGCAAGGAGGCGGCTACACCGTCCGGGGACAACCGATCCGGCGCCCTACGGCGTCGTTCCAGGCGCTCCGGCGACGCCGGCGACGCCGAAAACCCTCTCGCGCGAGGGCACGGCGCCCCTCTGGGGGGGCTGGCCCACCGCTATCGCCATAGGCTGACGCGTCCGGGGCGCTGACCGCGGCTTCCTCCCCTGAAGGCTTCCGGAAGCCGGCCCTCAGCGCCAGCTCACAACTCTGCGCAGGGCCGGCATCCGAAACCCTCAACACGAGCGGTCGTCAAAAAATTGTACGAACCCGGACCTTCACGCGCCGCCGGAGGTGGATGTCACTTCTCGGCCGCTCATGAGGTGGCCTGAAAAGCGCTTACCATAGCCGGTAGCGGATATTCCTGCCGCCGTGTCGCCCACCGGATCAACCGTGGGCTTGCGACCATCGCTAAAATCCGGGGATCCGACGAGGCTCAACGGCTGGATTCGTATGCCGCCGCAATGATCGCAACGTCTCGAGGATCGCCGATGAGATCAGTGCCCATGCGGTTCATTGTGTAGGCGATCGACATCCGTTGCCTGGGGTCAACGACGACAAACGAGCCGCCCCAGCCCGAGTGACCATAAGCCTGCTCTTCGGGGCCATAGAGACCGTCGGTGTTCAGCAGGAAGCCCGCCCCCCATCTCGCCGGCACGCCCAGGACTTCATCAACGCCGGCAATTCGTTCGGTCGTCGCCTCCGCCAGCGCCGTGCGGCCAATGATGCGACGACCGTCCAGCGCGCCATCGGCGGCCAGGGCGCCGAACAGCCGCGCGAGCGACCGGGCATTGGAAAAGCCGTTGGCTGAAGGAATCTCACAAGCTCGCCATGCCGCGGTGTTCGGCAGAAGCGGCTCGACCACCGGGTTGAGGTAGGCGGCCACCTGTGACGGGTTGAGATCGGTGGTCATGTTCGAGGTCGTAAGCTCTGGCGGCGCGATCATCTCCGCCCGCCGCGCCTCTTCGGAAACAGGCAGGCCGAGGGTCAGGTCCAGGCCGAACGGACCCGCGAGCTCCTCGGCAATGAATGTCCCGAGCGTACGTCCTTCGATGCGATGGAACAGTTCGTTCGCCAGGGTCCCGATGCTGATGGCGTGGTACCCCGAACGCGACCCAGGCGGCCAGAACGGGGTCTGGGCCGCAAAGCGCGCCGCGGCCGACGGCTGGTCGTAGTAGTCTTCGATCACCGCCGGTTCGGCGAAGCTGCACAGTCCGGCCTGGTGCGACAACAACTGGGCGATGGTGATGTCGCCCTTGCCGCCAGCCGCGAACTCCGGCCACCAGCGGGCGACCGGGTCGGCGTATGAAGCCTGGCCCCGGTCGACCAACATGGCGAAGCAGAGGGCGTTCACCGCCTTGGTCGTGGACCAGACGTTGACCACCGCGTTTCGTGTCCAGGGACGGGTCCCCGCGGCGTCCAGACTGCCGCCCCACAGATCGACGACCAGGGCGCCGTCCCGCACGATAGCCAGCGAGGCTCCGACGTCGCCGCGCGCGCTGAAGTTTTCGGCGAACACATCGGTGACATGAGCGAAAGCAGAGTCAGCGACCCCGTGGATCGCTGTCCTCGCCAGGAGATCTTGCTCGGCCACTAGAAGGTCCTCGCGAAGCTGACGCCGAAGGTGCGCGCGGCGCCGTAGACGCGGAAGCCGATGCCGAGCGCCAGGTTGTTGACCCCCTGGGTGACGTAGCGCTCGTCCGCGAGGTTCTTGCCCCAGATCGAGATGTCCCAATCCGAGCCCGACAGCAGGCTCGCCCGCCCGTTCCACACCCAGTAAGCCTCGGTGGCGATCAGGGGATCGTTGAGCGCGTCCTTGAACATGTCGCCGGCATAGTGGCCGTCGATCTGGAACCGCGCGTCGAGGCTGTCGCCGACGGCGACCGTGTAGACGGCCGAGGCGTTGAAGCTGACCTCCGGCGCGTCCGGGAGTTCGTTGCCGGCCGGAACCGCGCCGCCGGACGAAGCGAAGGCGCCGAGCTCGGTGTGGAGAAGTCCCAAACCGGCGGTGATGTCGAGCCCCGACAGGGCGGACGGCGACCAGGTGGCGTCCAGGTCGAGACCGTAGATCGTGGCTTCGTCAACATTGCCGAGACGCTGGATCGGCAAGCCGCCCGAGGTGTCGCGAATGAACGTCTGGACGTCCGAATAGTCGTAGTAGAAGGCGCTGCCGGACCAGGAGAGACCCCATTCCGGCAACCGCTGCTTCATGCCGACCTCCCAGGCGATCAGGCTTTCTGGGTCGTACGGCTGCAGCTGGCCGGAGTTGGTCGCCACGCCGGAGAAGAAGCCGCCGCTCTTCACACCCCGGCTGACGCTGGCGTAGATCAGGGTCAGGGGATCGGGTTTCCAGTTCAGACCCAGTTTCCAGGACCAGTTGGTGTCGCTGATCGTCTCATCGACGCTCGCCAGCAGGACCGGCGGCGAGCCGCACGGGACCAGGGTGAGGAAGCTGGCCGGGCAGTTGGGCACCAGGTCGTAGTCACCACCCACGTTGGCCTTCTCTTCCCAGGTGTAGCGCAGACCCGTGATAAGGCTGACGTCGCCGCCGAGCTTGTATTCGAGGTTGCCGAACACCGCGGCGGACTTTGAGGTCTGGTTGGAGAAGGTCAGGGTCGTGGTGTTGAACAGGTCCTGAAGGTCGCCGTCGTAGGTCATCTTGACCCGGTCGCGGGAGGCGAAGGCGCCGACCAGCCAGTCGCTCCGGTCGGTGGCGCCGGACAGGCGGACTTCCTGCGACAGCTGCAGGATGTTGTCGTGCTCGATGAAGTCCGTCTGGCGGAACGGTCCCGCGTCGGTTTCGGCCCCCCAGTCGCGTTCAAAGTCGAGGTAGCCGGTGATCGAGGTCAGGGTCGCCCAGCCGAAGTCGCGTTCGATCCGCAGCGTCGCGGAGCGCTGATCCACGTCGTAGGAAGGATCGGTCGAGTAGTCGCCCTTGAACGGGTCATTGTCGGTATCGCGGTAGCCCAGGAAGTCCATGCAGCCCGACGAGCCGGGGCAGACCAGACCCGGAGGCGCGCCCGGCGGCGTCAGAAGCCCGAAGAACTCAGGGGCCCCGACCTCGGACCTCACGCGTTGCGCCTCGAGCTTGAGCTGGATGTCGAGATCGTCGCTGGGCGCCCAGCGGGCGATGGCGCGCCCCATCAGGACATCGCGTCGGCCAAAATCGCTGCCCGTCACGCGGTTGAAGAACATGCCCTCGTCCTGTCGAACCGCCTTGCCGCTGAAGCGCAGCGCAAAGGTGTCCGACAGGCGGAGATTGATCATCCCCTCGAGGTCGATCGTCTCATAGTTGGCATAGCCACCGGAAACGCGGCCCTCGACCCCGCCGAACGTCGGCCTGGCCGTCACGATGTTAATCGCGCCGGCCGTCGAGTTGCGCCCGTAGAGGGTTCCCTGCGGCCCCTTCATGGCTTCCATGCGCTCCAGATCGAACAGGTCGAAGTTCATCAGCGCCAGCGAGCTCAGATAGACTTCGTCGACATAGACCCCGGCGCTGGGATTGTTGGTCGCGCTGAAGTCATTGAGTCCGATGCCGCGGATGGTCACCACCGGCAGGATGCCGGGCATGTTTTCCTTGATATCGACGTTGGCCGTGAAGGCCGCCAGATCCGTCACCTGGGTCACGCGGTTGGCCTGAAGAGTCTCGGCTGAAACGACAGCGACGTTGACGCCCACGTCCAAGGTGTCCTGTGCGCGTTTCTGGGCCGTGACCGTGACGACGCCCACCTCGGTGGGGGCTGGGTCCTCGGCCGCCTGTGCGCCGCCGCCGATCAACAATGCCGCCAGTCCGGCGCCGCCCGCCAGCCATGCCTTGCGACCACGCATCGCCTGAGAATGTGAAGTCATCTTCCCCGCCTCTTCCCTGATGGTCGCCCGGTTCGCTCTGATGGCGTCCGTTTTTCGACACTTGAGTTTGGATGCATAACGACACGACCAGAATGGGCCGTCAAGTTTTTCGACAATCGGGTAGGTTTGAGGTATCAGGCGTCGAGTGATGGCGAGGCGAATGAGCAACAAGGCGAACGACAAGACCCAACGGCGGCCTTCCCGGGACGCGCCCAAGCGGGTGGCCAAACGCGACCTGCTCCTTGAGGAGGCCGCGCGCCGGATCAATGCGCAGGGCGCCGGGGCGATCATCCTCAACGACATCGCCGAGAAGGTCGGACTGTCCCGCAACACCCTCTACTACTATGTGGCGGACCGGGACGACCTGGTCTTCCGCTGCTACCTCCGCGCCTGCGAGGCGACCGCCGATGATCTGGCGCTCGCGCATGAGCTGGGACAGAATCCGGCCGACCGCATCCATCGTTTCGTCGAAGCGGAGCTGACCCTGGATCGCCCGGCCCAGGCCGTTCTGTCCGACATCGACTACCTGCCCGAGCCTCAGCGCGGCCTGATCCGCGAACACCAGGGCCGCAACGTGGTCGCGCTACAGGGGCTCATCGCCGACGGCGTCGCGAGCGGGGCGTTCCGCGCCTGCGAAACGGAAATCGCCGCCCAAACGCTCCTGGGTCTTCTGGCCTGGGCGCGACTGTCGGCTGGCTGGCTGGGGTACCGGGATGATCGTGTGGCGCGTCGCCGCGCCATCACCGCCATCACCGACCTCTTTCTCAACGGATTCGCCGCCGACCCCCACGCAAGGACCGCCTGCGAGATCACCACCGACACGCTCGTGGCCAAACCGTTCAACGCCTTCGACAGACAACAAACCAACGAGATCAAGATCGGCCAACTCATCACGGCGGCGTCGCGACTGTTCAATCGCCGCGGTATCGATGGCGTCTCCCTCGACGACATCAGCGCCAGCGTCGGAGCGACCAAGGGGGCCGTCTACCACTACTTCGATGACAAGGCCGATCTGGTGGTGCGCTGCTACCGGCAAGCCTTCGAGCTCTATGACCTGTTCATGGACACCGCCGTCACTGTCGGCCAGACCGGCTTCGAACGGGCCATGATCAGCCTTCATCTGAACATCCAGGCCCAGGCGAGCGGCCTGTCGCCGTTGATGCTTCAGCCGGGCAGAATGTCCCTCCCCAAAGACGATCTGGCGAAGTTCAGCAACGCGACGCGGCGACTGCGGACCACGTCGACACGGAACATGCGCCAGGGCGTGGCGGACGGGACCTGCCGCAACATCGACGCGACCTTCGCCAGCGACGTGGCCGCCGGCATCTTCCTCTGGCTGCCCAAATGGCTGCCCGAGGGCTATCCCCTGACGCCCACACAGGTCGCCGACGAGATCACCAACCTCGTCGCCCTGGGAATTCTTCGTCGCTCAGAGGGTCACGGCGTGGTCGCTGATCGCGATCTGGAAAAGCGTGAGAGCTGACCGTTTGAACGTCGGCTCGGAGTCGAGGCTGTGTGAAAACGCGGCCGGATCGAGCAAATCAGGATAGCCCTCTGGGGTCAGCAGGAGGTGGGTATGAGCCGCTTCGTTCAGGGTGCAGACAGCCGGCAGCCGACGCTGCTTCCCGAATGTCTCGATGATTATGTGGCCGAGGATAATCCGGTCCGGGTGGTCGATGTCTTCGTCGACGAGCTGGATCTGAAGAGCCTGGGTTTTGAGGGCATGACGCCGGCGGCGACGGGCCGACCCGCCTACCATCCGGTCATGCTGCTCAAGCTCTACGTCTGTGGGTACCTGAACAAGGTGCAGTCCAGCCGCCGCCTGGAGCGGGAGGCGCAGCGTAATGTCGAGCTGATGTGGCTGACGGGGCGGTTGGCGCCGGACCACAAGACCATCGCCGACTTCCGCCGGGAGAACGGTGCAGCCATCCAGGCGGCCTGCGCCCAGTTCGTGGTGCTATGCCAGCCAGCTGGGCCTGTTCGGCGCCGCCCTGGTCGCCATCGACGGCTCGAAGTTCAAGGCGGTGAACACCCGCGACCGCAACTTCACCGCCTACAAGGTGAAGCGGCGGATCGAGCAGGTCGCCGAGCACATCGCCGGCTATCTGCAGGACCTGGACACGGCTGACCGGCAAGAGGGCCAGGCCGCCGAGGCCCGGGCCGGACGGCTGGTCGAGAAGATCGATCGGCTGCGCGCCCAGATGGCGATGCTGAAGGCGATGGAGGCCGAGGTCGAGGCCTCGCCTGACAGCCAGGTATCCCTGACCGATCCCGACGCCCGCGCCATGGCGACGTCCGGCCGGGGCAGCGGCATCGTGGGCTACAACGTCCAATCCGCGGTCGAGGGCGAGCACCACCTGATCGTCGCCCACGACGTGATCATGACAGGCAGTGACCGCGAACAGCTCGCGTCGATGGCGGCGAAGGCCAAGGGCGCGATGGGTGTGGAGGCGCTCGATGTGCTGGCCGACCGCGGCTACTTCTCCGGCGAGGCGATCCTGGCCTGCGGGGCCATGGGCGTAACGCCCTACGTCCCGAAGCCACAGACCTCAGGCGCCAAGGCCGGGGGCCGCTTCGGCAAACAGGACTTCGTCTACCAGCCCGACCAGGACGTCTACCGCTGCCCGGCCGGCGCACTGCTCCGGCGACACATGACGACCGTCGAGAAGGACATGACCCTGCACCGCTACTGGGACCGGGCCAGCTGCACCGGCTGCCAGCTGAAACCCCAGTGCACCCCCAGCATCGAGCGACGGATCACCCGCTGGGAGCATGAAGCCGTGATCGACGCGCTCCAGACCCGGATGGACCTTGCCCCGCGCGCCATGCGCGTCCGACGACGGCTGGTCGAGCATCCGTTCGGCACCATCAAGGCCTGGATGGGCCACACCCACTTCCTGATGAAGCGACTGCCCAACGTGAAGACCGAGATCGGCCTCCACATCCTGGCCTACAACATGAAACGTGTGATGGCAGTGCTCGGAGCGAAGCCGCTGATGGAGGCGATCAGGGCCTGAAACCAGGCCGCTCCACGCCTCGATCCGCCTCGGCACCCTTGCAGCTCAGCGCGTTTTTACACGGCCTCAGTCAAGAGCGGCCCAATCAACCCAATAGGGCGACGTCGCGACTTGGGTCGAATGCCGCCTCGTTCCAATCCCCGACGACGCCCGGGGGGAACTCGACCCAGGCCTTCAGGCCGGTCCGGACCAGTTTGGCGCGCAAGTGCTCGGCCGACGCCTCGCCATCCTTGCCGCGATCCGCGGCGATCAGCACCGAGCGCACGCCAGGCGGCGGGGCCCAGCTTCGCAGGTTGCGGGTCGACATCAGCGACCAGGCCGGGAGCGAGAACCGCTCACTGGCCGACAGCGTGGTGAAAAATCCTTCGGCGACCAGCATCTCCGGCGCCGCCTCATCGATCCTAACCGCCGCCCCGGCGGGCACGGCGCCGACCGTCTTGCGGTTCAGACGCAGGTCGGCCGCCCGATGGGCGTTGGGCGCGAGATAGGTCACCTCGACGGCGGTGAAGCCGCCCATGGCATCGCTGACGCCCACCAGGAGGGCGGGGCGATGATGGCGGCTCTCCGCCGCATAGGCCGAGACCGGCGCATGGCCGCAGTGGCGGAGCAGCTGCGGTCCTGGCAGGGCGCGCGTGATCGCCCGCAGCCGGCAATGTCGTTCGGAAAGGGTGTTCGGCACGGCTTTCCCAGCCTCCCAGATCCGCCGCGCGGCGTTCAATCGCTCGGTCGTCGTCCCGGGGTTCGCGGCCGCCGAGGCCCGGCGCGACTGGCTAAGGGTGGTCGGCGCGTTGTGGGCGTCCACCAGGCCCTCGGCGCGCAGGTGATCGAGCACCGCGCGCCAGTCGCCATCCCCGAAGGCGTGGACGATGATCCGCCCCTCCTTCAGCAGCAGCGAGACGGACCGGTCGGCGGCGCTATGGCCCGGCGCTGGGATGTTCGCCCTCTGGCCGCGATCGTAGAGATCGCCGCCCAGGGCCTGGACGATGGGTCTCAAGGACATGGCGACCTCCCGGGACTGCCTGACCAAAATTCACCCACCCCAAGCCTGCCTCCACCCTTTCCGTCCGCGGCCGACGGACGCTCGGGATCTGACCCGGGGGCGTTGCGGGGGATGCCCCCGCTGGTGGGGGTAGGGGCAGGCCGCAACGCCTGCGACTCAGGGGGAGGGCGCTCCCCCACCAAATCCACAGACAGCCCTTGATCCTGGCCAATCACTCGCCAAACCGAAGCTCCCCCCTCGGCATCGCAACTCACAGGCTTGAAATTGAGGCGATAGCCCGGGAAATGGCGGCGCAAAATCGTCACAGGCGACGATCAGAAGGGCGACAGCCATGTGCTTTTATAGCAAGATAAGCCCATCATGAGTTTGGGGCATTCCGTGATGAACACTGATCAGATCGCGGGGGACGAGGCTCGGAGCGAAGAAGCCTGGGTCATCGGCGCGAACCCTGAGCTAGCCATCCGGGCCCGCAATGTCTCGATGTATCTTGAGCGCGGCGGCTCCCTCAAAGAGGTCCGGCTGACCGAAAGCGAACACGGCGACTGGAGCGTCTGGCTGCGCCTGGCCGGACGCGCCGGAGAATACCGGCTCGCCAAATTCAAGTCCGATGCCCCCAAGGTCTATCGCGATGTCAGCCTTGCGGTCGCGGCCTGCCGCGATGATTTCGGCTATTTCGGACCCATCATTCTGTCCACGGACAAACAGCCCTGCGCCAGGGCCGCCGGCCAGGATCCCGGCGCGTCCCAACTCGGATGACGGGATGGGCGTATAGCCGCGAGCGTCCTGGATCATGACGGCCTTCGACGTCCCGGACGGCTTGTCCGAAATCGAAGACGAGCTACCGCTCGTCATGGAAATGATCGCCCGCACGGCGCGCTGGGTGCATCCCGACACCTTCAAGGCGTTGCCGATCTGGTGCCCGGACACGGCGAGAAGCCGGCCTCGCTACGACGCGGCCTGGAGCAAGGTTCTGGTCAGCGGCAAGGGTGTGCCCAAGGTCGAGGAAAACATCCGAGCCGCGACGGCGCTGGTCGAGGCGCTCGGGGTCAAGACGCCGCCGAAGCCGAAGAATTGGACGGTCTGTCACATCTGGGGCTACGACGACGAGAATTGCGCCGGCAAGAGCAACGTCGTCCAGGACCCACGCTTCTATTCCTGCGTGGGCAACATGACCTGGCTTCCGACCCCGCTGAAAGGCTTCACTGACGCAGACCCGCAGATCAAGGAGTGCCTGCGGGTCTGCGCCTACCATCTCTATGGTTGGGCCTGCGAGCATGAGGATGTCCCGGTCGGCGCCGAGCGCGTCCGGGCCGGCGTCATTCCCGTGGGATATCCAGAAGCGTGGCCAACGGCCGAGCGGCGCACCCTCCCGCCTGGCACCGCGCCCTATAGCGATCGGGTGCGCACGGCGATCGCCAAGCGCAAGGCACGGTTCCGCCAGCAGCTCGCCGACCCAGCCCTTGAGCACTTTGGCCATGACGCCGTGCGCGAGGTCTTGACCTTTTGGAACGTGGATCTGGCGGGGCCGGAGCACTGATCACCGACTAGCGCCTGGCGGCCGTCCATCCAGCCCCCCGCGCCTCAGCCGCCCGCCACTCCGAGGGCCGCTCGAAGGCGCCCGTCCAGACCCCGCGCCTGGCCCGGCGCGCTTCGGTTTCCCCCGCCCGTGTAGGTCCCGCCGCTGAATTGGCGATATTCCACCCCCACATTCGGACCCGTCCGGAGCCGAGGGTGAAGGTGTCGCCATCGACCACGGGGGCCTGACCGCTAAGCGAGACGGGACTCGCTGCGGCAAGCATCAGGCCAACCACGACCCACAAACTGCGCCCGATCATCGTTGATCCTTGCGCAAGGTGACTAGGACCCGCTCGACGAACACCTCGGCGACCTCGGCCGCCTGAAGGATGGCGGTCACGTAGTCCCGTTTGATCCGGTCGGCGGCGATCCCGCTCGGCGTCGACAGGGTCAGGAGCCCGTCCTCGATGCCGTGGAAACCGACCTTTCCAAACCAGCTGCCATAGGCGCCTTCGCGGACGATGGCGCGAAGCGCCGTATCGATGGCCTGCCAGGTCGGATCGTCGGTCCCCGGCGCGGCCATCAGGGCCACGGGCGGAGCGGCCTCCGGCGGCGGGATTTCCCCCTTCACCCGCATGATCCGGGCGAGGTTCAGGCGCAGATCGGGCGCGCCCTGGGCGGTTCGGGTGACCATCCAGCCGAAGTATTTGCAAGGGCTCTGGATATCCGGGTCTTCCAGCGCGATGGCCAGCATCGCGATCACCCGCGGCCCGTGGCGGGCCCAGCCCCAGCCGACCGACAGTGCGTTGTTGCGCTCGATCTCAGGAAGCCAGGTTTCCGCCGCCGCGGCGATCCGGGCGACATCGGCAGGCCCCGCGCTGGCCGGGTCGGCGAGGATATGATCCCCCACCAGCGCGGCGAGCCTCGGACAGACCTGGACGGCGGCCCTGAGCTCCTGGCGCACCATTTCCGCCGCCGCGGAGGGTGCGGATTGAGCGCCACCCAAGCCGCTTGCTCCCTCCGGAGAGCAAATGGCGTTGGACGTGCCGTCGCTGTGGTGCTGGCCCGAGGATCCGTTGCGTTTGCCGTTCGCGGTAGGCGTAGCCGGACGCGCGAAGGAAGAACTTCGCGGCGAAGGCGCGTCCTTATTCTGTACAGAGGAACTGTCGTTCTTATGGGACTGTTCTAGGCGCCGGGATATAGGCGCCTGGGCGGCATATCTCTGCGCAAACACCAGGGGTTCAAGATACTGGGCTCGGCGAGCTTGCGCCGCCTCGCGGAACGCGGCGTCAGCGGCCTCCATTTCGTCCAGGCGCGCCACCAGCGGAGCCAGGTCATAGGCTTCGACGCCGGCCGGGCGGTTGGCGCGATTGTAGTCGCGAACCATGTAGCCGGCCGCCTCCAGGCCGCGCCGGTTGGCCCGCGCGGTGCTCTCACTACAGCCGAGGTAGTCGGCGATCAGCGCCGTGCTCGGCCACACGCAGGCGACGTCCTTCTCCAGCCGGTCCTGATTGAGGTGCTCGACATAGAGCAGTAGGGTCATCCGCTGCTGGATGGTGAGTGTGGGCGTACCCTTCAGCACGGCCGCGGCGATGCGTGCGATGCTTTCGCCCGGGCTCCAACGCCAGGCGCGGGCCTGCTCGCAGACCGCGTCAAAGTTGGGGGCTCGTTTGGCGAATCCTGGTCGCCAGTCATCCTCGGATAATACGCTTTGCATGTCGTCCCTTCGTGCTGGGACGAGGCCGTTTCGACGGTGCGAAACCGGCAGGCAGAAGACAACAGGTCTCCCATTCGGGCCTTGACGACGCAAAAAGCGCCTTCTAGGTTAGTCCCGATCAATCAAGCCGCTACCACACGGCGCCTGCGATGTCCGAAAGCCGTCAGCTCCAACTGGGGGCTTTCGCCGTTTTGGGGTCTCGTCTAGGTCAAGGTGAAGTCCTCATGGGCGACCAGGCGCGCGCAGAGGATCTGGCGCGCGACTCAGTCGGGCTCAGCGTTCAGTGAGTCTGGTCGAAGCTGAAGGCTTGGAATTGCACCATTTCGACCAAAAAGGGCCGATTCGGGCGGTTGACGGATATTCAGAAACGAGTCCCTGGCTGCCGACTCAGGAATCTACTGCTTGTGGTCAGCGGGCTTCCTAAGGCCAGCCGTGGTAAGTCGGCACCGTCGATCGGCACGGGTCGCACCGCTACGACGCCCCACTAGGCGGGTTCGCCTTGCGCCACGCCTGGAAGCCTCGATCCGCCTCCATGAACGTCGACAGGATGTGGGGCACGAGCTGCTCAAGTGCGATGTCCTGGGCGTTGCTCTGGGCGTAGGCGCGCTGATAATCGACCAGCTCGACGGCGAGCTTGCCGCGCAGCCGCAGGCGCAGGTCGGTCACCTTCTCCTCGATGTCGAGCTTAGCCAAGGACAGGCTAGGCTTGGTGGGTCGCGTCATGCACGTCTCCTTTGTTGGACTGAAGGAAGCGATCGATCGCCGCGAAGGCGAAGTCCGTCAGCTTGAGATTGAGACCGTCGGTGTGCCGGCGAATGCGCAGGCAGAGCGGCCGGGACAGGCGCACCGACACCCGGTCCTTGGCGCCGCGCACAGCGGGGAAAGCGATCTCGACGCCGCTCTCCAGCGCCTCCACCAACTCTCGAAACGCGCGCTCATAAATGAGCCGCACACAGCCGCGCGGATTCTTGCGCGTATTCAATCGTTCGGCGGCCGACACCATGTCCTGGTGCAGGCCCTCGGACAGGAACAGCCCGAGTTTCTCTGCGGTCTGGGTCACTGGAACTCTCTACTTACTGGTAGGGGGCGAGGATCATGTCCTTGTTGACGATGACCTGGAGGGGCCAGCCAGCGCGCACGGTGATCGTGGCCTGGCGGTTCAGATCACGCTCAGTGATCCTTTGACCGGTCTGCTGGGCCTGGTTGGAAATGCCGTTGGCGGCGCTATTGACCACCAGGCCGCCGGAACTTCGGGCGCCGGCGTCCTGAGCTGATGCCGCGCCGATGCTGAAAATCGTTGAAAGCAGGATGCCGCGCGCCAGCTCGCCAAAGTGCCCGTCCGTGCGGTCGCGAAGGCCGCTGGCGCCGGACAGGTCGGCACCGGTCATCGAGCCGATATTGATCGAACGGCCGTCGGGCATGACGATCCGGTTCCAGGCGATCAACGCGCGCTGCTGACCGTAGGCAACCTGGCTGTCGTATTGACCGATCAGCCGGGCGCCCTGCGGGATCAGCACGGTGCGCCCGGTGACGTGGTCGTAGACCGGTCGGGTCACCTGGGCGATGATCTCGCCCGGCAGATCGGAGTTGATGGCGGTGATGAGGGCGGCCGAGATCAGGGTTCCCGCCTTCACCTCCCACGGACTGAGCGGCGGCAGCAGCGGGTTGGCCAGGTAGTCTTCGGACCGGGAGCCGGCCAGAAACTGGCGCTTGGCGCCCTGGCCGTTCTGCGGCTGCACCTCTGCCGACCGCTCGGCCGGCGGACCGGCCCGGCCGGCGAACGCCGCCAACCCCGCCGCCGGCGCGGCCACATCCCGATCGGCCACCTGCACCGGCTGTCCGCCGAAGAAGGGACCGGCCGCGCGCGCCGCGCGGGCCTGATCGCGAGCTTCCTGAACGGCGGGGTCCACCGGCGGCGCAGGGGGCGCGGCAGCGACGCCGGCCGCTGGCTGTCCCGCCATGTCCGCGCTGGGCGGGGGCAGGGTGGCCATGCCCGGCGCGGAGGCCTGCAGGCCCGGATCGCCGTATCCCCGCGCGAAGCGGTTGGCGATCTCGGGACGTTGCGGCGTCTGGGTGTCGGCGGCCGCTTGCGGATCCTGGTCCTTGGCCGCCCGCGTGTGGGACCCGCCAAAGCCGAGATAGAATCCCAAGGCCACGACGCTGGCCAGCGCGGCGGAGCCGGCCAGCAGGTATTTGCGATTCCACCGGGTCACGGGCTGACGTGGACCGGTCAGCACGCTGGCGGGCGAGGCCTTGCGCTCCGGCGCGGCCATCGGTCCTACGCCCTCGGAGGGCGGGTCGGGAGGCAGATGACTCATATCAGCGCGCCCCGCCTGTGCGGGATATCCGCACCACGACCTGGCGGCCCTCGCCGAGCCGCAGTTCGGCGACATCGATCATCCGGTCGACGACGTAGTAGCCGTTGGCGAACCGATAGTTGACCAGCTCGGCCTGCTTGTTCGGGCCGATCAGGAAGAGCGGCGGCGCCTCTGTGGCCGCAAGGTCAGCTGGGAACTGGATGTAGGTCTTCAGGCCATCATCGAAGACCCGCAGCGGCTGCCAGCGGGGACCACGCCGGGCTCCGATCGGTTGGATCCGATAGGCGAAGTTCAGGCGGTCGATGGCGATGCTGCTGGCCACGACCGCTTGGTCGGCCGCCGCGCGGGCCGCCTGCGCGTCGCGCATCTCTTCCTGCGGATAATTCCAGTTGATCACGCTCGTATAGGTCTCGCCCTCGTGGCTGACCGCTTCGAGTAGATAGGTCCGCTGATCCGTGGTCAGGATGATGTTGGTCCGCAGGCCGCCGCGGATCGGCTTGACGAAGACGATGACCTGCTGGCCAGCCCCGGCGCCTTGGACCGTTTCGCCGAGCACCCATCGGACCGTGTCGCCGGCCGCCTTGGTGATCAGCTTTTCACCCGGTCGAAGGGTGATCGCGGTCAGAAACCGCGGGCTGGTGTGGACCACATAGAGCCGTCCCGGTTCGAAGTCGTAGTAGAGCGCGGCGTTGAGGTAGGCGCCGGTCGAAGGGATCGACCGCGCATCGTCATTGCCCGCCTGGACGGTCCGCAGCACCGGCGAAGCAGGAACAGCGCGGCGCACAGGCCGACGACGGGGCGTCTGAACCGGCGCGGCCGTGGCGGCTGCTCGTGGCGCCGCTACCACCACGGCCAAAGCGCGGGGTGGGGCGACGGGCGGAACGGCCCGCGCAGGCGCCGGCTGAATCTGGGCGGAGACGTCGGAACTGCCCGCGAGGGCGAGCCCGATGGCGAGGCTGGTGGCGCCGCAGGCCCGGAGGACTGTGTGTGTCATGACTAAAGCTCCCGGCTCCACTGAAACGAGGTGATGTAGATGCCGAGGGGGTTGGCCCGGAGTTCGGCCTCGTTTTTCGGCGCGTTGATCTTGGCGGTGAACAGGCCCGTCCAGTTCTCGGTGGCGCGGGTGGCGCCCTGGTCGAATGTCGTCTCCCGCCACTGCACCTGGTAGGTGTTGGGACTGCGGGCGAGGACCGAGACGATCTCGACGCTGACCGCCTGGGCGCCGGCGTCGGCGAAGGGGTCGTGGGTCTTGGCGTAGTCGTTGAGCTGACCGATGGCGGACCCCGCCACGAACCGATAGGCGGCGGTCCAGTTGTCCCGGATGACGATCGCGTCGATGCTCTTGGAGCGGGTCCGCGTCACCCAGTCGGCCAGGAAGTAGCCGGTCTCCGCCGTCGATGGCTTGTAGCTTTGCCCGGCGACCTCGATGCGACCCGGCCTGCCGTACTTGTCGATCGGAACCACGAAGGTGGCGATGTTGGTGTTGCTGGCCTGGTAGATGAACCCGCCAAGCGACAGCGCCGCCAGACCCAGCGAGCAGAAGGCGGCGAGCCGCCAGTTCTTCGCCTGCGCGGCCGCCGAGCCGATGCGATTGTCCCACTCCTGCGCGGCGCGCTGATAGGGGCTCTCGACCGGCGCGGAGCTACCGTAACGGTCTTGCGGTCTCCTGAAGGCGTTCAACATGGCGGTTCTCCAGGGGCTCTAGGACTTGGGTTCATCGTCGGGACGGATCGGCGAGGCCGACATCCCGGGGCTGTTCGAGTCACCGCTGGCGGCCGCGGTGGCGGCGCTCGTGCGCGCCGCCGAGCCCAACCCGCCCCGGCGGGTCCGGGCTCGCGCGACGATCGGCGACGTAGAGTCGGCGTCGCCTGCGGGGGCTTCCGGCCTGGATGCCGACGGGCGGCTCGAATCCGGCGCGGGCGTGCTGCGGCTGGTAGAGGCCGGGCTTGGAGTGGAAGCCGGCCCGTGGCTGGGAGACGGGCTCGGGCCGCCGCCGCCGCCGCCGCCGCCGCCGCCAGGGGCTCCTCCACCTGACAACAGTCCGCCAGACGCCGCCCGCGCTGCAGCCACCTTCGCGCCGCCAGCGGCGGCGCCCTGAGCGATGGCGCCACCCGCCATTCGAGCCGCGAGGCCGACGCCGGCGACGCCGGCAGCGACACTCGCCGCGCCCATCAGGGCGCTGCCGGCGTTGAGCTGCGGGCCACCACTGATCAGCGCACCGGCGATGGCGGGGATCTTCAGCGCCAGCATCACCATGACGACGGCCCCGAGGAGCAGGCCGACGTCCTCGTTAATGTCAGGAGCGGCCGAGACCGTGTAGCTGTCGAATACCGTGGTGCCGAGACTGACCACGATAGCCAGCGCCATGAGCTTGATGCCAACCGAGATGACGTAGCCGATCGCGCGTTCGCTCATGAACGAGGTCTGGGTAAGCACGCCGAACGGCACCGTCACGAAGGCGATCAGGGTAACGATGTGAAACTCGATGATCGTCACCACGATCTCGATGGCGAGGATGACAAAGGCGATCAAAATTCCGATGGCAGCGACCAAAGCCATCAAGACGACGTCGATATGGGCAAAGAACTCGATGGGTCCCGGAGCCACCTCTTTGACGTAGAGCATGAGGCCCTTGACCACCTCGATGCCCGAAATCACGATCTTGGAGGGCGAGGTCGTGAAGTCCGCCAAGCTCATCGCACCGCCGCCGGCCTTGAGACCGAGCGCGGCAAATCCGTTGACGACCGTCTTTGTCAGGCTTGCCCACTGGGTGACGAGGAAGGCGAAGAAACCCACGAGGAGCACCTTGCGGACGAGTGAGGCCAGTACGTTCTGGTTTTCATCGATCGCCCAAAGCAGCGCCGTGATGGTGATGCTGATCACGACCAGCGCCGCCAGCGTTCCAGCCACATCGCCTTGGATCAGCCCAAAGCCTGCATCCACCTGACTGCGAAAGCGGTTCAGAAAGTCGTCGAGTACTGCGGGGTCGGCGGTCGCCATCATCATCTCCTCGACACCCGCCTAAAGGCCGCTTGGGTTTTCGACCCGGCTGCGAGGCTTCTTGACGTCCCAGAAGCGGTTACTCTCGACGGCGCCTGCTGCGGCCAGAGCATTCACGCAGTTGCCGGACTTGCCGAGGTCGCCCGGATCGTTGCGGCATCGCTCGAGCATCGCCCCTCGCTCATCGGCGTGGGCGAGGTAGAAGGCCCTGTCACGGGCGGGCCCGGCCGGGTTGCATCCGGCGAGCATCAGCGCGGCCAGGCCCAAGAATCCGAGACGGCGCACTACAGATCCCCCGGGTTCTTCACGCGGCTGGCAGGGTGCTGGACGTTCCAGTACCGCTGACTCTCGGCGGCCGCCGCCGCTCGGGCGCCTTGCGCCTGCGCCTCGGCGGTCTGCTGAGCCCGCCCCTGAGTGATCAGGATGGTCTGGAGCTGGGTGAGCTGGGTGCTGAGGCTCGCCAGCAACTGATTGGTCGCCTGGATAGCTGCCGTCTGCCCCGCAGCGTTTTGAGAAGCGGCGACAGCCGCGTTGACGGCCCCGGCGGTCGTCGGCTGCGAGCGAACGATCAGGTTCTGGGTCGCCATGGCCTCCTGGAGGGTCTGGCGGCTGTTGGCCTGCCATCCGGCCAGCGCTTGCCGCGTCTGAGCAAAGCTCATCCCCTTCAGGTCGGTCGGATAGGCCTGCTGAAACTGCTGAGCGAGGTTCTGGCCCTGATAGCCGATGCCCTGCGCTGTCTGGAGAAGCTGCGTCGCCTCCGATGCGATCTGTTGCAGCGGGCCCGTGACGTCGACGCCAAGCTTCTGCAGCATGGCCGCCTGGCTGGCGACCTGCTGCTGAAGTTGCGTGATCATCTGGAGCTGTTGCTCCACCTGCTTGATGGCCTGGATGATCGCCTGCGGATCGATGACTGCCATCTGCGCCTGCGCCTGCGGCGGCGCGGTCGTGCTGAGACCCAGACTGAGGACCGCCACAGCGGCGGTAGTGGTGACAAGCCTACGCATGGCGAGAGTCCTCCGAGGGGGGTGGGGAAGGGGAAGTGACCAGCGGTCCAGAAGCGTCCGCGCACTCGAAGAGCGGCTCGGTCAGCGCACGGAACAGAGATGCGGCGGCGAACAGCACGATCCCGAACACGAGCAGGAAGAAGTTGTGGTGCAACGGCGTCGCGAAGGTCGCAACGAAGCCGGGCGCACACAGAGCCAGGAACATTAGCCGCCGACGCCGGCGTGTCCGGGTCCAGCGCGCCGGCGCCCGAGACGCAAGACCCGCGAAGGCGTTGATCCAGGGCGCGACGGGAGGCTGGAGGCCAGGATGAGCCTCGGTCGTTTCATCGGGTTGGCGAGGCATGGTCATGCGACCCTCGCCTCGACGAGTTGGTCGCTGAGGTATTTCGCGACGTCCGGGTGTCCAACCGCTGCGAAGTAGGCCGGCGCAAACCCGGCCCGGCCGTGCTCCTCAAGGAGCGCCGTCATGATCTGCTGATCGCCGGGCGAAGAGGCGCCCACGGTCGCCAGGGCCAGGGGCCCAAGACCCAGCTCGAACAGCCGGTTGCCGGTGCTCGACTGATAGTAATATTCCCGCTTGGGCGTGGCGTTGGCGATGATTCTGACCTGCTGCACGTTCAGGCCGAACGCCTCGTAGAGCGCCAGGATCTGTGGCGTCTGGGCATCCGGGTTGGGCAGGAAGACCCGAGTCGGGCAGTTCTCGATAAGGGCCGGCGCGATCGATGAGTTGGCGATGTCGGCCAGGCTCTGGGTGGCGAAAACCACGGCGACGTTGAATTTGCGCAGCGTCTTCAGCCACTCGCGGATCTTCGCGGCGAAGGCTCCCCGATCCAGGAAGAGCCAGGCCTCATCGAGGACCAGCAATGTCGGCCGGCCGTCGAACCGCTTCTCCAGGCTGCGGAAAATGTAGGTCAGGACCGGGGCCAGGGCGGCCTTGCTGGTCATCAGGTCCGACATCTCGAAGGTCTGCCACCGGGCGTCCGACGAGAGGTTTTGCTGGGCGTCGAGCAGATGGCCATGCGGCCCGCTAAGGGTGAAGGGCGCCAAGGCCGCCTTCACCGTGTGATCCTGGATTGTCGCCGCCAGCAGCGTCAGGGTGCGCTGTTGGCGGGGGCCGGCCGCGAGGTTCTTGATCGCGCCCCAGATCTCTTCTTTTACCGGCGGCGTGATCTCCACGCCCTCGGCCGCGACCAGATCCTGCACCCACTCCTGCGCCCAGGCGCGGTCCTCGGCGCCGTCGATCTCAGCCAGGGGCTGGAAAGCGAGTTCGCCCTGGTCGCCGCCGAGATGGAAAAACTGCCCGCCGGTGAGCAGCGTGGCCGCGCGCGAACTGGCGCCCTTGTCGAAGAAGAACACCTGGGCCTCGGGGTAGCGGAGCCACTGGGTGGCGATCGTATTGAGCAGCACGGATTTGCCGGCGCCGGTCGGGCCCACCACAATCGTGTGGCCGACATCCCCCTGGTGGAGGTCGAAACGGAACGGCGTCGATCCAGCGGTTCGCGTTACCATGAGGGGCGGCTGGCTGCCGGGATGGCCGCGCTTGGCGCATTCAGCCGTGAGGTGTTCGTTGCGCGTCGGGCCGGGCCAGATGGCGGACATCGGCATCATGTCGCAAAGATTCAGCGAGGAGACGAACGGCCGGCGCAAATCGGCATAGGCCTGCCCCGGCAGACTTCCGAGCCAGGCCTCGACCGCGTTGATGTCCTCGACCTTGCAGACGAAGCCCACCCGGTTGATGGCGCCTTCCACCTCACGAACCCGGTCGGCCAGCCGGTCGGGGTCGCGGTCCATCAGGGTGACGGTCGGGGTGAAGTAGCCGATGGAGGCAAAGTCGCCGCCGAGGATCGCCAGGGCCGCGTCGGCGTCGTCAGTCTTGGCGGCCGCGTCCGGGTCTTCCAGTTGGGAAGGCTCGTGGGTGATGGCCTCCTTGAGCAGGGCCATCACCCCCTTACGCTTGGCAAACCAGCGTTTGCGCAGCGTGGTCACCGCCCGCCGGGCGTCTTCCTTGTCGAGCGGCAGATAGCGGCACACCCAGCGATAGCCGACGCCCAGCTCGTTGAGGCGGTCGAGCAGTCCGGGGGAGGACGTCGTCGGGTAGGCGCGCACCGAAATCGTGCGGATGAAGCTCTTCCCGAGCCTGGGAAAAAGTCCGCCCTGGAAGTCATCGTCGGTGAGGAAGGCGTCGAGATAGGCTGGCGTTTCGGGGGTGCGGACGTAGTGGGGCTTGGTCGAAACGCACCCGTGCAAATAGGTGAGCGTCTCATCGTCCGAGAGCTCCCGCACGCGGGGCATGATGGCGGTCAGGATATCGACCACCTGGCGAACCGTGCCGAGAAAGTCATTCAGGGCCGCGCGATACATCCCCGCGGCGCCGCGGCCGGATGGCGCGTTCTCCAGCAGGAGGCTTTCGGCGGTGTTGACCGCCTCCTCGGGCGGCAGAAAGGTGAGGGTGAGGAAATAGCGGCTCTCGAAGTGCCGCTCCTGCGCCTCGAAGGCCACGCGCCGTTCATCGTCGATGAGGTCGGACACCGGATCGGGAAACTCGCCGACCGAATAGTCCTGGGAGGTCGCCCGGAGCGCCTCGATGTGCAAACACCAGCGCGAGCCGAGACGGCGAAGGGCGTTGTTGAGCTGGGCACGGATCGCCACGAGGCTGGCATCCGTCGAGCTGGCGAGGTCCGGTCCCCGGAAGCTGAGGGTCTTCTGGAAGCTGCCGTCCTTGTTCAGGACGAGGCCGGGGCCGATCAGCGCGACCCAGGGCAGATGGTCGAACAGGCGCTCAGCCTTCGGGCGGTATTCCTTCAAATAGAGCAAAGTGAAGTCTCCTCCGAGAAAGCCGAGTGCCAGCATCGGGCTGGCGCCGTAGAGACAGGACAGAGGGGGAGGGGAGCCCAGACGCGCGGGCCGCCCCGACGAAGACAGACTGCAGGCCGTCAGGCGTCCCAGTAGGGGTTCTGCCGGATGTGGCGGCCGAGCACGTCGAAGAAGTGGGGGTCGCGTTTGGTCAGCCAGTAGGCGCAGAAGTGGACCGCAAGACCCAAGGGGATGCCGATCATCGGGACCTGGAGCCCCAGGGCGAGCGTCGCGGTCACGGTACCGTTCAACACCGCGATCATCCGTGGCACGCCGCCGATGGTCACCGGCTCGGACAGCGAACTGTGGAAGCCGATCTCGAAGCCCTCGATCCGGGATCCCGCCATCCTAAAACACCGCGCCGGCGGTCAGGTTGAAGAAGCTGGTCACGAAGGTCGTCGCCGTGAACGCGATGGCCAGGCCGAACACGATCCCGATGCCTTTGCGCATGGCCGACCCGCCCTCAGCGAAGGCAAAGCCAAGTCCGGTGATGACGATGGCGATCACGCCAATCGCCTTGGCCACGGGTCCGGCGAGGGAATTCATGATCGTGGTCAGCGGTCCTTCCCAGGGCATGGCCGTGCCGCTGCCGGCCGCCCAGGCCGGCTCCGCCATCACGAGAGCCGCCCCGACGGCGAGCAGCAGAACAGCCCCCATCGGGCGGCCGAAGGTGATCCCACGACGAATTCTGGAGATGGGCCTCATCGCTGGATCCTTCTGTCTCGGCAGCCCGTGAAGGCCGGGTCGCCCAACCGTGGGTTGGAGTAGGCTGCGGGTCAAGAGCTTTTCTTGCCTAAAAAGCTCTCAATGTGCTTATTTGTATGATTTAGAGTTGTGCCAGCAGACACGACTGCGGGGTCACTCCGGCGATCAATCAGATCGGCGCGAGCGACAACTCCCTCTCGAAGGGGCCGTCTTCTTTCCCCTACGTAATGGGCAATTTGAGGGCGGATGCCCGAGTTCTGTGGGCTGTTGATTCGGCACCCCAGAGCAGGCGTCCATCATAGCCCGCCCAGTACATTTGGTGGCGAAGCGACGGTGCGCAGATTGCACGCCTGATGTCGCGTGGCGCTTCCCATCAACCGCCCGCTACAAGTCCGTCACCGAGAAGATCTTCACCTTGCCGGGGGGATGCGCTGAGGCCAGTGCCGCCGTGCAGGGATTGCTCCTCAACACGCCATCAAGCTCGTCGGCCAGACCGACGTGGTGTTCGTCGATGTCCGGGAGCCGTCAGAGGTCGCGAACTCCGGCTCGGTGGACGGTGCGATCAATGTGCCGCGCGGCCTGCTGGAGTTTCAAGCCGACCCGGAGAGCCTGAGCCACAGGGCGGAACTCTCCAGGGGCGCGCGCATCGTGCTTTGTTGTGGCTCAGGGGCTCGCTCGGCCCTGGCGGCCAAAACACTGCAGGACATGGGTGTTGCGATCGTCGCCCACGTCCCGGGCGGATTTTTTGGCCCTTAAAAGCGCTGGCGTTCCCATCAAAGAGAACGGCTGAGTGGTCCGCTGAGCCGCCCCCGTATTCCGGACGAAGATCTTGTCCACAAGCCTGAAACGGCAGTCGCCGTCCAACAGCCCCTCCAGGCCCGGGTCAACAGAGGGGGCGGACGCCCGCGCCCCTTCAGATCAGCAATTCATCCTCGGAGAGCAGACGCATTCACGGATGACAACGCCATCTACGGATGGATGTAGACGAACCCCTGACCTTGCAGGCGCGCGACCTCCGCCACGCCGCTCGGCACGATGTCGGCGTCGCCTACACCGTACAGATCGGCCGGCGTGATGTTCATAGCCCGCAGCGTATTGCGACAGATGAGAAACCGCACGCGCTTGGCCTTCAGGGCGTCGATGGCCTTGGCGAGTTCCGGATCGGTCTGCGCCATCTGGAAGGCCTTCACGCCGCCGGCGAAACTCACCACGCGGATTTCGACATTGCCCCCGGTGGCGGCGATGTGCGCGTCAATGTTGCGCAACAGCCTCCGGAAATAGGCCCCGTCGTCAGGAAGGCCGCCCGAGTTCTGGTAAACGACCTTCTGGAAGATGTAGTAGTCGGCGGCGGGCGCCGCCGTCATCGGGTCGGTTTCGGTTCGCGCCAGGGAGCTGGTCGAGGCGAAGACCGTCGTCAGACCGAGGGCCGCTATCAGAACAAAATACCTCATTGGGTTCCATTTCTTGGGTTGGAGGTTCGGGTAAGTGGGGTGTGGTGTTGGGGTCTTCAGTTCTGTGGTCAGTACCGCGTCGTCGGGGCCGTGAGCCAGTAGGGAGACAGCCCGACCAGGACTGTTTCGATCCGCTTGTCCAGACCGGTGAGCACCATCAGCCCGATGGCGAGCGTGGCCCAGCCCATGACTAGCCGGGCGCCCTTGCTGGCGGCGGCGAGGCCCTGCCGCGTTCCGGTCATCCAGCGCCGCGCGCCGTAGCCCATGGCGGCCAGCGGCAGGGCGGCGCCAAGGCCGAACACCAGCATGGTCAGCCCCGCCTGGAACAGGTCGCGCCCCTGCGCGGCGAGCAGAGAGGCCGCCCCGAGCGTCGGCCCCACGCAGGGACTCCATGCCGCGCCCAGGAGGGCGCCGAGCATGAACTGTCCCCCGACACCGCCGCCGACGGCGCCCGCGGCGACATTCGCGCGGTCAGCGAGGGGCCGCAGCAGGCGTTCAAAGGCCCGCGCAAGCTGGGGCACGACCAACACCGCGCCGACCACGGTGAGCGCTACACCGGCGATCGGGCGCGCGATCTCGGCGTCGAAGCCGAGGCTGACCGAAGCCGCCGCCAGCAGCGAGCCGCCCAGCGCGAACGCTGTCGCCAGCCCGGCGGCCAGGGCGGCAGGACCCCATCGTCCCGCGCTCCTCGCCGAGCTCGCCACGATGGGCAGGATCGGCAGGACGCAGGGCGAGAGGACCGAAAGAACGCCGGCCAGCAGGGCCAGCGGGAGGACAGCGAACATCAGCGGCCCAACGTCTTGTCCAATATGGCCTCGATGGCGTCCGGGCTGGTCTGGCCCATGGACCGCCCCGCTTCCTGGCCTCCAGCATAAGCGATCAGGGTGCTCTGCCTGCCGACGCCCAAGGCCTTGCGTTCGGCCTTCTGTCTGTCGAAATCCAGCGTCAGGACCAGCAGTCTGGCGTACTTGGCGCGGGCGGCGGCGGATCGGATCAACGGAGCCTGGGCGCGACACACCGGACACCAGTCGGCGTGAACATGGACCAGGACTGGCCGGCCTTGTGCCCGGGCCGCCTGCAGCGCGGCGGCAGAGTAGGGCTGGAATTCCGCGGCGAAGGCGGGCGCGGAAATGGCGACGACGGCGGCGAACGCGGCCAGTCCGGGGATGGCGAGCTTCATGTCGATCTCTCCTGCGCGCGCCGTTCGACGCGCCATGAGGATCATTTCGCTCGGCGACGGCCTGGGGTTACGGGTCCTTTGGAATAATTCGGCGGGGACGTAACCTCCGCCACCTGGCCAGCGAAATATGAAGCAGGGATGCCGAACGCCGAACTTGAGCCGAGACTCCGAATCCTCATGGTCGCCAGCCAGGCCGGGGACGCGGTCGCCCATCGCCTGTTGCTGGGCGCCCTGGCCGTCAGACTGCGCGCCTACTTTCGGCGCCGGATTGGGGCCAACGCCGCCGATGCGGAGGACCTGGTGCAAGAAACCCTACTTTCCGTTCATCACCGGCGCGACAGCTACCGGCCCAACCTGCCGCTCCTGGCCTGGGTGCACGCCATCGCCCGCTACCGGCTGATCGATCACTATCGGCGCCAGGGGCGTCGTCGGGAGATCCGGCTGGAGGATGCCGCCGAGATCACGGCCTTCGACATCGCCCTCGATGATCGGCTCGACGCTGACCGCATGCTCTCGGCGCTCTCACCGCGGGACGAACGACTGGTGAGAGCAACGCGTATCGAGGGCCGTTCGGTGGCCGAGGCGGCAATGGACCAGGGGGTCACCGAGGGCGCGGCGAAGGTGGCCATTCACCGTGCGATGCGGCGGCTTGAAGCCTTGTTTGGAGGAAGTCGATGAAGACCGATCAACTGATCGAAAACCTTTCGGCGTCGGTCGTTCCGGCATCTCCGCGCCGATTGACAGCCCGGATGGCGGCGGCGCTGGTGGTCGGAGGGCTGGCAGGCTTCGCCCTGACAGCCGGTTGGCTGGGACTGGAAGCGCTCCCGGCGCTGACCGCCAAGCCGTTCTTCTGGCTTCGGCTGGCGCTTCTTGCTGGCCTGGTCGGCGCGCTCCTGCCGGTGGCGGAAACTCTCTCTCGCCCGGCGGCACGCCCCATCCTGTGGCCGCTCGCGGCGATGGTTGGGCTCATGGTCGCGCTCGCGGCGGTCCAGCTGGGGGCGGCGGACAGGACCAGCTGGTCAACCCTTGTTATGGGCTCCAGCTGGAAGGCTTGTCCCTATCGCGTTGCGGCCATCGCCCTGTGCGCGTTTCCGTCCTTTGCGCTGGCAATGCGCAGTGGCGCGCCGACCAGCCCCTCGCGAGCCGGCGGGGCGGCGGGGGCCCTTGCCGGAGCCTCGGGCGCGGTGCTCTACGCCTTGGTCTGTCACGAACCCGGTTTAGCGTTCGTGGTGTTATGGTACGGCGCGGGGATCGCGCTGACGGCGACGGCCGGTGCGCTCATCGGCCCCTGGATCCTCCGATGGAGTGACCACCCTGGTCCGCGGGCTTGATCTGTCCGTTGGGCCGGACGCCCAGGGCCTTGGCGATTTCGCTCCGCGGTACCTGTCCGCGCGTCCGGGCCTTAATACGGCTCAGAGCAACCGGGGTTATTCCGATGAGGGCGGCAATTTCGGCTTGGCTCACTCGCGCCGCGACGTCGGGCCGGCGAGCCAGGAGCCCGCGCCAACGCTCTTCCGCCGACAGGGTCAGGAACTCGAACTCTCTCTGCTCCTTGAGCCGCGCGAGCTCAGCAAACAGCTTGCGGGCGACACGTTCCCAAACGATGTGGCGGGCCATTAGCCGCTGAACCGCCGGATAGGGCAGGATCTCGAGCCCGACCTCGGTGAGCGCGGTGGCGGAGAAGGTCGTCGCGCCGCCGGCCAGCGCCGTCGCGCTCGCGACCAGGTCGCCCTCAAGGAGGATCGACTTCGAAAAACGGCGGCCGTCTTCATGCTCGTAGGCCAGACGCACAACGCCGCGCCGCAGGAAACGCAGGATCTGGTCGGGCGAGCCCTGGCCGAAGATCTGTTCGCCGCGCCGGTAGGCCCGAGGCGTGATCGACCGGGCCAGCATCTCCCACTCCGGCAGGCTATCCTCGGCCAGATGTTCGAGAAGCGCGCGCACCGTCGTTGGATCACTCGCCAAGTCTTAACTCCGGATAATGCGGCCCGGCGGGCCCATTGCTATCGACTCCGGCCGACAACATACGCCGAGCAGAGCGCTGGAACCTACATGAAGATCAATGGATTGGTCGTGGTGACCGGCGGGACCTCGGGAATCGGCCTGGCCCTCGTGGGCCTGCTGGCGCGGGCGCGGACGCGTGTCCTGACCTGTTCGCGCCATCGCGAGCAGCTAGACACGCTGATGCGCCTTCATCCCGGCGTGGAGGGGCGGGTGGTGAATGTGGGCGACCCTGCGGCCGTGGACCATTTCGCCCGTGAGGCGGCGAACGCGCCAGGCCTCGTCGGCTTGATCAACAACGCCGCCGGCCAAGACAACCTGTCGCTGGCCGACTAGGCCTCGACCGTGAGATCCGGACGAATCTGACCGCCACCGCCATCCTCACCGCGCGCCTCGTGCCGCATCTGCCGGACGACGGCGGCTTCATCGTCAACCTCACCAGTGGCCTGGCCATAGCCCCCAAATCGTCGGCGGCGGTCTATTGCGCGACGAAGGCCGCGTTGAGGAACCTGACGGTGGGCGCGCGCAACCAGATGGCGCTGGCCTGTCGGTCGCTCCGGATCGTTGACGTCGTCTTACCCCTGGTGGACACGCCCATGACGAAAGGCCGCGGCGGGGGCAAGATCGGCCCCGACGCAGCCGCCAGGCGGATCTTCCGCGCCATCATCCGCCAGGAGGAGGAGGTCTATGTCGGCCGCGCCGCGCTGTTGCACGGCATCGACCGCTTCGCGCCCGGCCTTGCCCGGCGGATTATGAGCCGGGGCTAGCCTTGAACCCTGGGTCGGCGAAGGGGGCGAATCGGCACTGAAAAAGCCCACCCGAGACCAAATTTAAGTCATTGAGTTGTACGATAAATGGGACAGAAGTGGCGCTAGGGCCGGTACCGATCTCGGCCTCAATGACGATCTTGTCTTTCCAGCGAGCTCATCATTCCGGTATGCGTCCGGGTCGCGGATCCACTTCAGCGCCTATTCAAGCTCGTCGCCTTCGGGGCCTCAGCGACCGGCTGGGCTTCTGGCTCCCGCCGGTGCGAACGGGATTGCTAGGTGACCAATACCCTGTTCAGCGTTCACCGATTCTAGGACCGCCTCGATAGCGGCGAACAGCTTGTGTGCTTCGACCGGCTTGTTCACCAAGGCCTGCATTCCCGCAGCTCGGCATTGGTCGACGTGGTCTGCGGACGAAGACGCCGTCAGCGCGATAACGGGCGTGTGTCGATTCATCCCGTTTGAACCTCGTAGCCGCCGCACCGCTTCCACGCCACCCATTACCGGCATGTTCATATCCATTAGCACGACATCGAATTCGCTGATCGACAAGATTTCCAAGGCGGCCTGACCGTCTTGGGCGGCAACGACCTGGCTGCAGTAGGGCCGCAACATCAGACCAAACGCTCGGCGATTGATCTCATGATCGTCGACGATCAAGACCCTGAGATCCATGCTAGGCGCCACCGGTTGCTCGTAGCCCTCCGGCTCGAAGCTCCCGTCGAGCCTTGCGAGCGGCAGCTTCAATGAGAAGGTAGTGCCTGCGCCAGCGTTGCTGACCACCGCCAAGTCCCCCCCCATCAACTCCGCCAACTGCCGACTGATGCACAGTCCAAGCCCGGTGCCGCCATGAGTACGGGCCGTGCTCGCGTCCAGTTGCTCGAACGCGACAAAGAGGCGTTCGAGCTGATCGGGGGTCATTCCGGGGCCTGTATCAGCCACCTCGACCTGCAGGAGTTCCCCGCGGGGGTCTACGCGCGTTGTGACCCGTACCACAACCCCGCCATCGTCGGTGAACTTGATCGCATTCGAAAGCAGGTTGTTGAATATCTGTCGAAGTCGGATGCGGTCACCCCGAGCCCAGCCAAGCATGACTCCGGCCTCCAGCCGGAGTGAAATGCCCTTCTTGTGCGCCTCAGCGGACCAGAATCTCACGGTGTCTTCCACCAGTGCTTGAAGGTCGTAGGGGACATCTTCTGTCGTCAGCCGGCCCGCTTCGATCTTGGACATGTCCAGCAGGTCGTTGAGCAGGCTTTGCATCATGCGGGCGGAGTCAAGGATGAGGCCCGCACCGGAACGATCGCTAGCGTCGCGAGATCGGCCCTCGACCGCGGCCGCGCCCGCCAGAATGGCGCTAAGTGGCGTGCGGAGTTCATGGCTAACCATCGCGACGAATGCTGACTTCGCGGTGGTGGCGGCCTGCGCCTGCGCCTTGGCCTCGCGCTCGGCCGCCAGGATCTTCTGATAGAGTCGCCAAGCCAACAATGCGGCTGTGACGTTCAACCCCGCCGTGACGGCCAAAGCAACCGCCTGGCCGAGCGACGCGCCGAGAGGCATGGCAAGGAGGGCGAGAATGACAAAGTAGCCGATCTGCGGCAGGAGGGCGGCGGTGAACACCGGGCGGCAACCCACGCTGGTCAAGACAGCGTTCAAAATCGCGCCCGACACCCACAGCGCGCCGCAGGCCACCCCCCAAGGTCCGCCGAAAACGGCCGCGACAACGCCAAACGAACCGAAGATCACTCCATTTGCAGCCACAACTGCCAGGGCGGCGCTCCGCCAGCGCGCATCATCCATCCGACGCTCAATCAGCACGCGGGGAAAAATCCCGACTTCAATCGCCTGCAACAGGAAGTAGCCGAGCACCCACGCCGCAGCAGCCACGAGCGAGCCGGTAAAACTGACGTAGATCGGCGCGACGATCACCGGAAGCGATAGACGCATGACTATCTGTTGCCGTCGGGTCGAAATGACGGCGGCGAACTGCTGATCAGTTTCCGGTGATGAGCTTCTCATCGATCCGTCTTTCCTCGTTGGACGATCGATGGTCACCCTATATGCACAAAACCCATGTTTGGTTAACGCTCCCCGGGCCGTCCGCTGCCTTGGACTATCCTTCGGCGATGTTTGCCCCCGACCGTTTCCCGCACCTTAGTACCGGCTCCCTTCCGGGGCGCCTCCGGACGTCGCGACCGAAATGTCGTGGGTACATGCGGCTGTTCAGGCGAGCGGCATCCCGGTGCATGGAGCAGTCAGAGCGCCGACCAGGCGGCCCGCTACGCCATGCCACCGCACGGGGTCTTGTCAGCCTTGATCCGCTGCTCGGGCGTCAGGACGCGATAGAGGCCCGACACTGCCACCCTGACCTTGTGGATGGCCTTCAGGTGCGCCTTCATCATCATCTCGTGGTGCGCCAGGCGGTCGGGGAGCGGCTTCGACATCATCATCGCCATCATGCCGTCGCCGCCCATCATCCCCTGCATGGAGTCCGGCTTCATGGGCATTGTCATGCCGGCGGGCATGGGATGCGCATCGGCCTTCACGGCGGCCGCGAAGGCGTTCCAAGCCTTGAGTTGCTTGTCGGTGATGTTCAGCTCGGCCTTGAGCACCGACAAGCGCTCATCAGACAGGGTCATGCAATGCATAGCCCCCATGTTCATCATCCCGCCCATCATGCCGCTCTTCGCAGCGGGGGCGGCAGGACTGGCCGGCGCGTCCGCCTGATCGGGAGCGGGGGTGTGGACGTGGGGCGGCGAAGGTTGTTCGGCCGCATAGGCCGAAGTGGCCAGCCCGAGGGCGGCGGCGAGCAGCAGCGGCTTGAATGACATGCGCATGGTTCTCTGCTTTCTGGACCAGGCTGATCCGATCAGTGAAGTATTCACCAACCCGCCCCTGCGTCCTTGACTTGTCGCAAACGCCTTCCCTGAGCGTTGCGTTCCGGGTCGGAGCATTGGCGGGCTTGGCCGTTCATCGCGTTGCATCGTCAAATCACGGGTTCATGGGGCGGCTCCGATTGTGGTTTCCGCGAGAATGGGTCGTTGGCGCGCATCCAGTTTCGCGCGGGACGTTCGACCAGGTGATAGGTCGCCATCGAAACGAGCAGGGTCGCTACGAAGACGCCGACCCAGGCGACCCAGGCAGCCGCACCCGTCACACCGGGCGCCAGCCGGTCGAGTGTATGGAAGTAGGCAATGTCGACCGGCAGGTGGGTCATGTAGACCGAGTAGGAGACCTCGCCGAGGTAAACCAGCCAGGCGGCGCTCATGATCCCGCGCGAGCTGGTCTTGGAGGCCTCCGCCAACGAAAAGATCAACAGCCCGAACGCGGGCCAGATCGCGGCGTCGCTGAGGCCGAGCGAGGCGGCGATGACGATCCAGCCCACGGCCGCCCCCGCGCCGCCCAGGGCGAGCCAGCGGGGCAGGGAGACGGTTCTGCCGAGCTGATAGAGGGCCGCGCCCAACAGGAAGGCCGGAATGATCCGGATAAAGCCCAGCCGCGTCACCTCCGGCAGCGGCAGGCCATGGCTTTCCACCGCCCAGAACATCAGGGCGAAAACGCCCAGCGCGACGACGACGGCCGCCCAGGCCGCCCGCCTGAACGCGAGCACCAGCACCGCCGCCGCCGGAAAGGCCAGATAGGCGAACCACTCGGCCGAGATCGACCAGGAAGGGAAGTTCCACTGCACGAACGGGGTCGTGCCCCAGGCGTGGATCAGCAGCAGGTGTTGCGGAAGGACCGCTGGGTCGAAGGCGACGGGATCGAAGGTGGCGCCCATCTTCATGCCGACCAGCCAGATGGCGATGGTCGCCGCCAGGGTCACCAGATGGACCGGATAGATGCGCGACAGGCGCGCCCACAAAAAGGAGCCGTAGTTAAACTGCTTGGCTTCGAACCGACCGAGATAGACGTGGCTCAGGATGAAGCCGGACAGGATAAAGAACAGGTCCACGCCGAGGTAGCCCTTGGCGATCAGGCCGAGCCGGTCGACGTCCAGTCCGAGGTGGTCACGGAAGTGGTAGGCCAGCACCCAGACCGCCGCCACGATCCGCAACGAAGTCAGCGGCCGGATATCGTTTGGATACATGCTTCGCCCCCGCGCGATCGCCAGTCCAGCGCGCCAGCTCGATGCGCGCACAGGTAGCCTTGAAGAGCTATACGGTTGGCGCGGGCCGACCCCTCATGATCGAGATCGTCGGTATCCTGTATGGAAAGACCTCCCCGTCCTCCTTCTTGAGGGAAAAGGGCCCTTTGTGCGTAGTACAGTTGGGATGCAGGAAGGTCTGAGGGCATGGTCGTCGTAAGTCGTCACCCGTGCCAGCCATGTCCTCGGAGAGACGCTGATGAAACCCGGACCGCGCAATCTGCTGATCACCTTGGTCCTCGCCGTCATTGCGGCAGGGGGAGGCGCCTGGCTTTGCGCCTATTATGTGATCAGCCACCGGGCGGGCGGACCTTCGCTGCACGAAATGGTCCACAGGGATCTGGACTTGACCTCGGAACAGGCCGGCGAGCTCGACGCCATCGAGGCAAAATACGCGGTCGAACGCAAGGCGCTGGAGGCGGACGTCCGTGCAGCCAACCGTGAGCTGGCCGACGCCATCCGCGAAGGCCACGAGGACTCGCCCAAGGTCGAGGCCGCCATCGACCACCTGCACATGGCCATGGGGGCGCTGCAGAAGGCGACCATCGCCCATGTGTTCGACATGCGGGCGGTGCTGACGCCGCGGCAGGCCAAGGCGTTCGACGCGGAAGTGATCGCGGCGCTGACCCAAGAGGATCGGTGAACCCGGACTTCGAAGCGCCGGACGACCAGCTTGCCGCCAGTGCAGTCGCGGGCGACGAGCGCGCCTTCGCTCGGCTGATCGCCCGCCACAAGGACGGGCTGTATCGCTTCATTCGCCGCTACACCGGCAATCCTGACGAAGCCTACGATCTTCTGCAGGATACCTTGGCGGCGGCCTGGACGGCGCTCAAACGCTATGATGCCGCACGCTCGTTCCCGACCTGGCTGCGAAGCATTGCGCTCAACAAATGCCGGGACTGGTCCAGGCGGCGTGCGGTGCGACGCTGGCTGACGCGCAGCGATCCGCTCGACGGTCAGGCGGGGATGAACCTGACAGATGACGCGCCGTCGCCCGAGGCGGCCGTGCTGGATCAGCAACGTCTCTCCCGGCTTGACCGGGCCGTGGCCAACCTGCCGCAAGGTCTGAAGGAACCGCTGATCCTGACAGCGCTGGAAGAACTCAGCCACGAAGAGGTCGGCCGTATTCTCGGGTTGACCGCCAAGGCCGTCGAGCTACGGGTTTACCGGGCCCGTAAAGCGCTGGCGGAGGCTCTGGCTCTCAATGAAGTCTAGGCTTTCGTCGCGTGCGACGACCAGTGGATGTGAGCGATCAGCCAGACGCCCTTTGTCCGCTTCAGAACCATGGTTTCAGTTGTCCCCCGGTCCACGGGCTTGCCTTCATGGGTTCCGGTTGTGCGGCTCTGCGTCATGACGACCGCGAACGACCCGCTCGTCGAGATGCGGCGGCTGATGACCTGATCGGTCATGCCGACGCTATAGGCGATGTCGCCGGGCAGATGCCCGGTGACGTATTCGTCCTTCGAGACTTCCACCCAACCCTGTTCATAGATGACCGCATCATCGGCCATCAACGCGGCCACCGCTGCCGCGTCGCCCCGTTTCATCGCCGTGTGGAACTGTTCGACAACGGCGAGCGGGGTGGCGGCCGGCGAAGCGGCCTGAACAGGACTTGCCGGCGTGGACGCGGCAACAGCCGCTCCGGCAAGGCAGAGGGAGAAGGCGAGCGCTCTTAGAACCACGGGGAAACTCCAAAAACAGGGGTTAGAACCATGCACGCAAGCCGATCACGAAACTGGTCGCCTGGTCGTCCTTGCCCAGCGCGCGGGCGTAGTCGGCCGTGCCGCCGAATTTGCGGTCGAACGAGACGCCGATGTAGGGCGCGAACTCGCGCTTGATCTCGTAGCGGAGCCGCAGGCCCAGCTCGATGTTCGATACACCCGAGCCCAGCTCCAGCTCGGAAATGTCCTGGCCGGACAGGTTGGCCTCGATACGCGGCTGTAGAATCCAGCGTTGGGTCAGACGCAGATCATAGCTTCCTTCCAGACGCGCGAGCAGCTCCCCCTTGTTCGATAGGAAAAGCGAGCCGGACGTTTCGAACCAGTAGGGCGCGACACCTTCAAATCCGACGGTGGCGTAGGTGCGCTTTGGCCCCGACTGGAAGTCCTGTCGAAGGCCCGCCTGGAGATCGAAATAGGGACTGACCGCTCGCGAATAGAGCGCCTGCACTTCGGCCGCGTCGATCCTGTCTTCGCCGCCCGCGCCTTCGGACTTGATCACCAAGCGATTGAGGTCGCCGCCAACCCAGGCCTCGCCTTCCCAACGATAGCCGTTCTCGCCGTCGCGGACCTGGTATTCGCCGAGGTTGACCATCACCTTGGAAAGGACGCTGCCGCCATGCTCCTTTTGAAGCTGGGCACGGGCGCGGGCCATGGCCGCCGGGTCGAACACGCCATCAGCAGCGTGATCGGTGGGCAGGGGAGGTGCAGGCTCGGCGCCGACCTCCTCTTCGGGGGCGCTGTGATCCATCCCTTCCATGCCCGCCATTCCGGCCATGCCGCCCTCGGCGGGGTCGAGCGTTGGAGCTTCCATCGGCTGGCCCATCGCCGGCTTGGCGGCGGGGGCGGCGGGGGCGACCTCGCGGCTCGGCGACGGGGGCTTTGGGGGTGCGGTAACCGGCTTCGCCGCCGGCTTGGGCGGGGGTTTGGGCTTGGGCGTGGGAGCCGCCTTTGGTGCCGGCATCGGCATAGGATGGCCCTGGTGTTGCGCCAGGGCGGGCGTCGCCGTGATGGCCAGAAGCGCGGTCAGGATCGTCGCGGTCCTCATGCGCCTTCTCCCGCCAGGGGTCGGACACTGACCACGCGGAACATGCCAGCATGCATGTGGTAGAGCATGTGGCAGTGGAAGGCCCAGTCGCCCGGCGCATCCGCCGTCAGGTCAAAGGTCACCTTGCCGCCCGGCGCGACGGTCACCGTATGCTTGCGGGGACGCCGACCCCTTGGCCCGACCAGAAGCTCGAAGAAGTGTCCGTGGAGGTGCATGGGGTGCGCCATCATCGAGTCGTTCACCAGCGTAACCCGCACCCGCTCGTTCAGACGGAACGGGATCGGCTTGGTGATCTCGCTGTATGTCTCACCGTCGAACGACCACATGAAACGCTCCATGTTGCCGGTCAGGTGCAGTTCCAAGGCGCGTGATGGAGTCCGCGTATCCGGGTTTGGGTCGAGCGCCTCAAGGTCGGTGTAGACCAGCACCTTGTGGCCAACATCTTCCAGACCCTGACCCGGCTCGCCGGTGCGGTCCATCGGCATCGGCGAGATGGTCTGGACACCGGGTCCCATGGCCACCTGCGGGGCATTGTCGCCGTTGCGCATGGACATATCCATGCCGTCCATCGACATCCCGCCGTCCTCGCTCATGTCCATGCCGGACATATCCATGCCCATGTCCTTCATGGTGGCCAGCGGGCGCTCGCGCAGGGGCGGGACGGCGACGACCATGCCAAGGCGCGGCGCCAGAGTGGCTCTCCCCATGCCGGAGCGATCAACCGCTTCGGCGACCAGGGTGAACGCTTTGCCCTCGGTCGGTTGGACGACGACGTCGAAGGTCTCCGCAACCGAGATCTGGAATTCCTCGACATCGACCGGTTTCACGTTCTGGCCGTCTGACTGAACGACCTTCATCGAAAGGCCCGGAATACGGACGTTGAAGATGGTCATTGCGGCGGCGTTCACGAACCGCAGACGCACGCGTTCGCCGGGGTTGAACAGCGCCGTCCAGTTGTCGTCGGGTCCGTGGCCGTTGATCAGGAAGGTGTAGACCGACCCGGTGACGTCGGAGACGTCGGCCGGATCCATCCGCATTTTCGCCCACTCGACGCGGTTCTTGAGGGGCTGGTCCCGGCCGGCCAGCAGACCGGCGACGGTCTCCTTCTGGAAATTGAAGACGCCCGCCTGCTGCTTCAGCTTACGGAAAATCTCGTGCGGATGCATGAAGGCGAAGTCGGAGAGGACCACCACATACTCACGGTCATAGGCCACCGGATCGGCGTCCCTGGGCTCGATCACGATGGGGCCGTAGTGCCCCTCCTGCTCCTGAAGGCCGGAATGGCTGTGATACCAATAGGTCCCCGACTGCTGGACGGGGAACTCATAGACGAAGGTTTCGCCCGGCTTGATGCCCGGGAAGCTGACGCCAGGCACGCCGTCCATCTGGAACGGCAGAATGAGGCCATGCCAGTGGATCGAGGTGTCCTCGTCCAGGTCATTAGTCACCGCGATGCGGGCGATTTGGCCTTCTTTGAGCCGGATCAGCGGTCCGGGAACGGTGCCGTTGATGGTGACGGCATGACCTTGGCGCCCATCGACCGGCCAGGCCGTATGGCCGATACGAAGTTTGATATCCGTCCCGGACAGTGTTGGCAGGTCCCGGACGAGGCCCGACGAGTTGCTGCGCGCCCAGGCGGGAAACATGCTGGTCATGGCCAGCCCCGCTCCGAGCAGACCGGCGTTTCTCAGGAGTGTGCGGCGGGCGATTTTGGGCATCAAATCCTCGGTTGGACGGAGCCGCCGTAATACGGCGGCCTCCCATTTGGTTTCGGATCGCCCAACGCCCCCGGTGCGATCCAGCTCAGTGTGCTGTGTCAGAACTTCATGTGTGCGGCGCCGTGGGTGACCACCGCACCGAGGTAAGACTGCACCAGGATCAATAGGACCGAGGCAGCGAGCAGCGCCTCATAGCTGCGCGAACTCATACGCACGGCCGCCTGGTCAGCCGGCCGCTTCAGGAACCACAACGCCAACAGCAAAAACGGCATCGCGGTTCCAAGCCATCGGTGAATGGTTAGGGTTAGATCGTCATTCGGTATGGGCAACCCCGCGTTCAGCCACCCCAACGGCGCGGCAACGAACGCCCCTGCGACGGCGACGGCGAGAAGAGTCTTGTTGCTCGCGGTGTGGATCGGCCGGCGCCTGACCGCTGCAAGGCACTCCAGGAACGCCACCGTGAGCAGCAGGGCGATTGGGAAATGAATGATCGCCGGATGCCACATGCCCAGCCAGGCTATCAGGCGACCCTTAAAGGTCTTGGGCTTGGCCCTGTCCATTTGGCCCATCATCATGCCGCCGCCATCGTCGGCTGACGGCCAGGCCATGTCGGTGACCGGCATATCTTCGGGGGCGGCTGCTACAGCCGGCGCCGTTGCGGCGGCGGCCGGAGCCGGATGCTTTTCGCCTTCGTGCGCGCTGACCGGCGACACCGCTAACCCAAACGCTACAATCAGCCCCAACATGTCGGCCAGCCATGGCCTCGCGGTCGTCTTCGTCATGGTTTTCGACCCCTCGTCACTTCGACTGCAGTCACAGGCGTGACCTCACGACCTCGCCCGCGCTCGGCGTCACATAATGTGGATTTCGGAGACGACCGGCTTGCCGCCGACGTTCTTGAGGACGAAGTGGACCTTCTTGCCGACCGTGACCCCGTTCAGCACGGCGGCGGACTCGACCTTGAACTTCATGGTCATGGCCGGCCAATTGAGCGCGACAATGGGGCCGTGCGCGATCACGACGGTGCCGGCCTTTTCATCCACAGCCTTGATCACGCCTTCGCCGGACGCGGCCTGGGGGGCGGCGCCATGGTCTTCGCCATTGTGGGCCAGAGCGGGAACCGCCGTCCCAGCGGTCGAAAGCGCGGCGGCCAACGCCGCGATCATCAGCTTGGACTTCATCACAAACTCCTCGGATCTCTTGGATCGGTGCGCGTCGGCGCTGCAGGTGGATATACGCGCCCGGCTTCTGCAGCCCTCACCGGCCGGACGAAGACCGGGTGAGTGAAGAAGGGCTCCGGGGGACTGGGGGATTTGAGCGAGCGACGCGTATGGGGATGGAGTGGGGTTGCGTGGGACGCAGGACATGAATGACCGATTGGACCGCTTGCTGACCGAGCTACGCGACCAGGACCTGGATCGTGAGCTAGGCGCTGTCGAATACGACGTGCGTCGTCGTATCGCCCATGAGCGGTCGGCGAGAGCCGGCCTGGCGCCTGCCCGCATGGCAGCCGTGGGCATCGCCCTGGTTCTGGGAACCGGCGTCGGCGGCCTGACCGCCGCATCGGCCGTCGCCGCGCCCAAGCCTTCCATCTTCGCGAGCGCCGACGCCCTCGCGCCGTCTACGCTGCTCGAAGGGCGGCGTTGATCTAACCCCTACTCGGCCGCAGGGTGCGGTCAGTGCGTCTCGTGGCTGTGTCTGTGATGCAGGTCGGGATAGTGCGGATGGCCGTGGATCAGGCGGGCGTGGGCGTGCCTGTGCACGTGCGGTTCGCCGTCCGGGTCATCCGGATGGTGACCATGCTGGTGATGGTTGTCATGAACATGGGCGTGCTCATGCTCCATTGGCTCATGAACGTGGTCGTGGTCGTGCCGCTCGACCAGATGCAGGTAGAGGCCGACCATCATCAGCGCCGCCGCGAGAACCAGCGGGACAGTGAGAGCCTCGCCAAACATGGCGATGGCCAGCAACGCTCCGATGAAAGGCGCGGTCGAGAAATAGGCCCCGGTCCTCGCCGTGCCGAGGAAGCGAAGCCCCAGGACGAACAGCACCAGGCTGACGCCGTAGCCGAGGAAGCCGACCACGCCCGCCGCCGCCGTCAGCCCCATTGACGGCGACTTCGCCCCCAACGACAGGGCGAGGGTCAGGTTCACGGCTCCCGCGACCAGGCCCTTGATCATGGCGATCTGCACCGGGTCAGAACCGCTGACCTTGCGGGTCAGGTTGTTGTCGATGCCCCACGCCAGACAAGCTCCGGCGATGGCGAGCGAACCTATGCCGACGCCGCCAAACCCCTGACCCGGCTGCCACGAAAGCAGCACCGCCCCGCTCAGGATGGCCAACGCCCCGAGCAGCAGGCGGCGGTCCACATTCTCGCGGAAGACCAGCCAGGCGATGGCCATGGTCGCCAGCCCTTCGAGATTGAGCAGCAGGGCGGCGGTCGAAGCGGCCGTCGTCGTGAGGCCGATCATCAGCAGAAGCGGACCGGCTACGCCTCCGGATAGCACTACCAGAGTCATCCAGCCCACATCCTTGCGGCCGAGTTGGGCCTCGCCTGTTGATCGTCCAATGAGCCTGCGGCCGTAGTGAATGACCGCCAGGCCGATGCCCGACCCCAGATAGAGCAGCCCGGCCAGCAGCCATGGGCTGACCCCATCACCCAGTAACGCCTTGGCCAGCGGCGTGCTGGCCCCGAACAACGCCGCCGATGCGATGGCCAGCGGCGCGCCGGGCCAGGCGAGATGGGACTTGAGGTTCATGCAGGCCTCATGACGGAGCCGGATTCAACGCCGGCGCCCCCTGATGAGGCCGCCGCATACCGTGAACAAGACGGTAGAGTGCGGGCAGCACCAGCAGGGCCAGGATGTTGGACGAGATGATGCCTCCAATGACCACCGTGGCCAACGGCCGCTGTACTTCAGCGCCCGCGCCTACGTTGAAAGCCACGGGCACGAAGCTGAGGCTGGCGACCAGGGCTGTCATTAGGACCGACCGCAATCGCGTCAACGCGCCTTCCAGGACCGCGTCATCGTCCCCGCTCCCCCGGTGGGGAGTGAGGAACATCAGGCCCTCCTCCTCCTCCGCCACCGCCAGGGCAGATGGTCGAGCCATCCCTGGATCGGTCGGGACCGGTCACCGCCATGCACGAGGCTGTAAAGCGCCGGCAGTACCAGCAGCGTCAGGATCGTCGAGGATACGATGCCCCCGATGACCACCGTCGCCAGCGGACGCTGCACCTCCGCGCCCGCGCCGACGTTGACCGCCATCGGCACGAAGCCGAGGCTGGCGACCAGCGCGGTCATCAGCACCGGGCGTAGGCGGGTCAGCGCGCCCTCGCGGATCGCCTCGGCGACAGGCTTGCCCTCCTCGATCAGCCCCCGGATGAAGCTGACCATCACGACCCCATTCAGCACGGCCACGCCCGAAAGGGCGATGAAGCCGACGCCGGCCGAGATCGACAGCGGCAAGTCACGCATCGCCAGCGCCGCTACCCCGCCGGTCAGCGCAAGGGGCACGCCGGAGAAGACGATGGCGCTGTCCTTCCAG
>JACRBD010000353.1 GCA_016234625.1 Caulobacterales bacterium
CGACCTGTTCGTGACCAACCCCGAGCGCCTCAGCATGGGCATCGGCAAGGGCCTGGCCAACTCGATCCTGGTCAAGGTCAACCAGATCGGCACCCTCAGCGAGACCCTCGACGCCGTCGATATGGCCCACCGCGCCGGCTACACCGCCGTGATGAGCCACCGCTCGGGCGAAACCGAGGACGCGACCATCGCCGACCTCGCCGTGGCCACCAACTGCGGACAGATCAAGACCGGCTCCCTGGCCCGCTCCGACCGCACCGCCAAATACAACCAGCTGCTGCGCATCGAGGAACAGCTGGACGACCAGGCGGTGTACGCGGGCCGCAGGGCGATCAAGCAGGGGTAGGGCAGCCCACGATCAGAAAAACAGCCGTCATCCTCGCCCTCGTGGCGAGGACCCCTCGGTCAGCCGCACGTGCAGCTCTCCAGCTTGACCGGTTTGGAACACGTCGGGAGGGGTCCTGGGCACAAGGCCCAGGATGACGGGGTTTGTTTCGGCCGCGCGAAGCGCGGACGGTGAAACTTCAACTCCCCCTTAACCACGCCGGCCCAAAGGTGGCCCTGCACCGCCGCCCGGATTCGCCAGCGTGTTCCAACGCCTGCAGCCTCTTCTTCCGACCTTCGCCCTGCTCGGGTTGATCGTCTATTTCGTGTTCCACGGCCTGACCGGGGAGCGCGGACTGCTGCTGGGATCGCAGCGCCGGGCGCTGCTGACGGAAAGAACCCGGGAACTGGCTATTCTGCACAGTCGCAGGGTGGACCTGGAGGCCCGAGCCCGGCTATTACGCGACGGAAGCCTGTCGGCGGACCTTCTTGAGGAACGTGCGCGTTCTTTGCTGGGATTCGCGGACCCCAAAGATTATGTGATCCGCACCAAGCCCTGACCGGGGGCAGTTTTCCGTCCCGGCGCTCAGCGAGGGACGAACCGGCCGCTAATGAGACGATCCAAGGGAGCATTCGATGGCGCGGGCGCGTAAAGCGGAAACATCTTCAGGGGAGGCCGGTGACACCGGTGTCAAAACAAACCTGAAGGGCGCGTCGAAGGCGCAGCTGCTCAAGTACTACCGCGACATGCTGCTGATCCGCCGCTTCGAGGAGCGGGCCGGCCAGCTGTACGGCATGGGTCTGATCGGCGGCTTCTGCCACCTCTACATCGGCCAGGAAGCCATCGCCGTGGGCATGGACGCCATCCGCAAGAGCGGCGACCAGATCATCACCGGCTACCGCGACCACGGCCACATGCTGGCCGCCGGCATGGATCCGGGCGAGGTGATGGCTGAGCTGACCGGCCGGGCCGGCGACTCGTCCAAGGGCAAGGGCGGCTCGATGCACATGTTCTCGACCGCGGCCGGCTTCTACGGCGGCCACGGCATCGTCGGGGCGCAGGTGAGTCTCGGCACCGGCCTGGCCCTGGCCGACAAGTACAAGGGCAACGGCAACGTCAGCTTCACCTACTTCGGCGACGGCGCGGCCAACCAGGGCCAGGTCTACGAGAGCTTCAACATGGCCCAGCTGTGGGACCTGCCGGTGGTCTATGTGGTGGAGAACAACCAGTACGCCATGGGCACCTCGATCGAGCGGTCCAGCTCCGAGACCCGGCTGCACAAGCGTGGAGTGTCGTTCAACATCCCGGGCGAGGAAGTGGACGGCATGGACGTCGAGGCGGTGGCCGAGGCCGGCGCCCGCGCCGCCGAGCACGCCCGCAGCGGCAAGGGGCCCTACATCCTCGAGATGAAGACCTACCGCTACCGCGGCCACTCCATGAGCGACCCGGCCAAATACCGCACCAAGGAAGAGGTCGACGAGGTCAAGAAGACCCGCGATCCCATTGAGCACCTTCGCGAACGTCTGGCCTCGATGGCGGTTGGCGAGGACGAGCTGAAGGTCATCGACGCCGAGGTGAAGTCAATCGTCGCGGCGTCGGCCGAGTTCGCCCGCACCAGTCCCGAGCCGGACCCGTCCGAGCTGTACACCGACGTCTATCTGGAGACCGCGCAGTGAGTTCGGTCGAGATCCTCATGCCCGCCCTCTCCCCCACCATGGAGGAGGGCACGCTCGCCAAGTGGCACGTGAAGGCCGGCGACACGGTCAAGGCCGGCGACGTGATCGCCGAGATCGAGACCGACAAGGCGACCATGGAGGTCGAGGCCGTCGACGAGGGCGTCGTCGGCGCCATCCTCGTCCCCGCCGGGACCGAGAACGTGAAGGTCAACACCCCGATCGCGCGGCTGGGTGACGAAGGTGCGTCCTTCGACACGCCTGCTCCGCAGGCTGCTCAGGATGACGCGAAGAGGGGCGGCGTCGACAGTCCAGCCGAAAGCAAAACTGTTCGTCATCCTGAGCAGGGCGCGCCAGCGCCCGTGTCGAAGGACGCAACGCCGGTCCAGCTGCAGGACCCCGAAATCCCCGCCGGCACGAAGATGGTCCGCATCACCGTGCGCGACGCCCTGCGCGACGCCATGGCCGAGGAGATGCGTCGGGACGAGACGGTGTTCCTGATGGGCGAGGAGGTCGCCCAGTACCAGGGCGCCTACAAGGTCTCACGCGAACTGCTCCAGGAGTTCGGGGACAGGCGCGTCATCGACACCCCGATCACCGAGCACGGTTTCGCCGGCCTCGGCGTCGGGGCGGCCATGGCGGGTCTGAAGCCGATCGTCGAGTTCATGACCTGGAACTTCGGCATGCAGGCCATCGACCAGATCATCAACTCCGCCGCCAAGACGCTCTACATGTCCGGCGGCCAGATCAAATCCTCGATCGTCTTCCGCGGCCCCAACGGCGCGGCCAGCCGCGTCGGGGCCCAGCACAGCCAGGACTACAGCGCCTGGTACGCCCAGGTGCCCGGCCTGAAGGTCGTCGCGCCCTATGACGCGGCCGACGCCAAGGGCCTGCTCAAGGCGGCCATCCGCGACCCCAACCCCGTCGTCTTCCTTGAGCACGAGATGATGTACGGGACCGAGTTCGACATCCCCGACGTCGAGGACTGGGTCGTTCCCATCGGCAAGGCGAAAGTCCGCCGCGAGGGCAAGGACGTGACCATCACCGCCCACAGCCGCATGGTCGGCCTGGCGCTGAAGGCCGCCGAGGAGCTGGCCGCCGAGGGCATCGAGGCGGAGGTCATCGACCTGCGCACCCTGCGGCCGCTGGACCACGAGACGATCCTCACGAGCGTGCGCAAGACCAACCGCCTGGTCAGCGCCGAGGAAGGCTGGGGCCCGATGGGCGTCGGCGCCGAGATCGTCGCCCGGGTGGTCGAGCACGCCTTCGACTACCTCGATGCGCCGCCCCTGCGCGTGCATCAGGAAGACGTCCCGCTGCCCTACGCCGCCAACCTGGAAGCCCTGTCGCTGCCCGGTCCGGACAAGATCGTCCGGGCGGTGAAGGCGGTTTGTTACCGGTGATGTCGCATCCCCTCCGCCCGTCATCGTCGGACTTGTTCCGACGACCCAAGAACACCGCTGAACGGCGGTGTGCCTGGGTCCTCGCGACAAGCGCGAGGATGACGGTTGTTAGTGAGGTGGCTGAAAAGTGAGTGGTTCACAGCTCACCCCCCACACCGGCGGCTGCCACTGCGGCGCCGTCCGCTTCGAGGCGGACCTGCCGGCGGTGGTCGAGGCCCAGACCTGCAACTGCTCCATGTGCGAGAAGGTCGGCTTCATCCACGTCATCGTGCCGGAAAGCCGCTTCCGCCTGACCTCGGGCGCCGACCAGATCACGACCTACAGCTTCAACACCCACGTCGCGAAACACACCTTCTGCAAGGTCTGCGGCGTGAAGAGCTTCTACCGGCCCCGCTCCAATCCGGACGGCTGGTCGGTGAACGCCCGTTGCCTCGACACCACCGAGGGCCTCGATCTGCGCATCGAAGCCTTCGACGGCCAGAACTGGGAGGTCCACGCGGCCGCCCTGGCGCATCTCAGTAAGGAAGACTGAATGTCCATCGAGATCCTCATGCCCGCCCTGTCTCCGACCATGGAGGAGGGGACGCTGGCCAAGTGGCACGTGAAGGCCGGCGACACGGTCAAGGCCGGCGACGTCATCGCCGAGATCGAGACCGACAAGGCGACCATGGAGGTCGAGGCCGTCGACGAGGGCGTGGTCGAGGCCCTGCTGGTCGACGCCGGGACCGAGGGAGTCAAGGTCAACGCACCCATCGCGCGGCTGGCCGGGGAGGGGGACGTTGCGTCCTTCGACACGCCGGCTTCGCCGGCTGCTCAGGATGACGTAAAGGGTGGGCCTGCCCCCACCGCCAAAGTCGTTCCCGAAGCCACCCCTGCACGTCATCCTGAGCAGGCGCAAAGCGCCGTGTCGAAGGACGCAACGACGGCGCCGCCCAAACTCAACGGTTCCGGAGACCGCGTGTTCGCCTCGCCGCTGGCCCGGCGTCTGGCCCAGGCCGCCGGCATCGACCTGAAGAGCATCCAGGGTTCCGGGCCGCATGGCCGGGTGATCAAGGCCGATGTCGACGCCGCCCGTGACAAGGCGTCCTCCTTCGCCAAGGCTTCGGAGGACAGGCCCTCCACCGCACCAGCGCGCCAGCACCAGACCCTGGAACAGCAAGGCATCCCCGCCGGCAGCTACGACCTGATCCCGCTCGACGGCATGCGCAAGACCATCGCCCGGCGGATGACCGACAGCTTCCGCGACGTGCCGCACTTCCCGCTGACCATCGATCTGGAGATCGACGGCCTGCTGGCGGCGCGGACCAAGATCAACGCCATGCTCGAGAAGGACGGGGTGAAGGTCTCGGTGAACGACCTGGTGATCAAGGCCGTGGCCGTGGCGCTCAAACGCGTGCCGGAGGCCAATGCCAGCTACACCCCTGACGGCATCGCCATGCACCACCACGCCGACATCGCCATGGCCGTGGCCATCGACGGCGGCCTGATCACCCCGATCATCCGAGCTGCAGAAACCAAAGGGCTCGCTGCGATCGCTGCCGAGGCCAAGGACCTGGCCGCCCGCGCCCGGGACAAGAAGCTCAAGCCCGAGGAATTCCAGGGCGGCACCTTCTCGGTCAGCAACATGGGCATGATGGGCATCAGGACCTTCGCCTCGATCATCAACGAGCCGCAGGGCTGCATCATGAGCGTCGGCGCCGGCGAGCAGCGACCGGTGGTCCGGAACGGCGCCTTGGCCATTGCGACCGTGATGAGCGTGACCCTGACCTGCGACCACCGGGTGGTCGACGGGGCCATCGGGGCCCGCTTCCTCGGCGCCTTCAAGGCGCTGATCGAAGATCCCCTGACGATGATCGTTTGAGGCTGAAGTGATGGATTTCGACGTCATCGTCATCGGCGCCGGGCCAGGCGGCTATGTGACCGCCATCCGGGCCAGCCAGCTGGGAATGAAGACCGCCATCGTCGAGCGCGAGGCGCTGGGCGGCATCTGCCTCAACTGGGGCTGCATCCCGACCAAGGCCCTGCTCAAGAGCGGCGAGCTCTATGAGCAGCTGTCGCACCTGGAGGGCTTCGGCCTGTCGGTGACCGGCAAGAGCTTCGATTTCAGCAAGGTCATCGAGCGCTCGCGCGGCGTGGCAAAACAGATGTCCAGCGGCATCGCCTTCCTGATGAAGAAGCACAGGATCACCGTCTTCGACGGCGCTGCATCGCTGGAAAAGGGGGCGCCTGCGCCCAAGGTGGTGGTGAGGTTGAAGGGGGGTGAGAAGACGTCGCTCACCGCCAAGCACGTGATCCTGGCCACGGGCGCCCGGGCCCGGACCATCCCCGCCATCGGCCTGGAAGGCGACGGCGACCGGGTCTGGACCTATCGCGACGCCCTGGCCCCCAAGACCTGTCCCAAAAGTCTGATCGTCATCGGCTCGGGCGCCATCGGCATTGAATTCGCCAGTTTCTACAGGGCGTTAGGCGCGCAAGTTACAGTCATCGAGGCCCTCGACCGCATCCTGCCGGTCGAGGACGAAGAGGTCTCCAAGGCCGCCCACAAGGCTTTCGAAAGGCGCGGCATGACCTTCCGGGTGGCCGCCAAGGTGACCAGGCTGAGCAAGAGCAAGACCGGCGTCTCGGTCGCGCTGGAAGCCGGCGGCAAGGCCGAGACCCTGGAGGCTGAGGTGGCCATCGTCGCCGTCGGCATCACCGGCAACGTCGAGAATATGGGGCTGGAGGCCCTGGGGGTGAAGGTCGACCGCGGCCACATCGTCACCGACGGCCACGGCAAGACCAACGTCGCCGGCCTCTATGCCATCGGCGACATCGCCGGCCCGCCCTGGCTGGCGCACAAGGCCAGCCACGAGGGCGTGCACTGCGTCGAGCATATCGCCGGCCTCAAGCCCGCCAACCTCAACGCCCCGATCCCCGGCTGCACCTATTCCAGCCCGCAGGTCGCCTCGGTCGGCCTGACGGAGGCAGCGGCCAAGGCGGCGGGGCATGAGCCGAAGGTCGGCCGCTTCCCGTTCCGCGTGAACGGCAAGGCGGTCGCCGCCGGCGAAATGGAGGGGTTCGTCAAGACGGTGTTCGACGGCAAGACCGGCGCCCTGCTCGGCGCCCATATGATAGGCCACGAGGTCACCGAGATGATCCAGGGCTTCGCCGTGGCCATGACGCTCGAGGCCACCGAGGAAGACCTGATGGCCACGGTGTTCGCCCACCCGACCATGAGCGAAGCCATGCACGAGGCCGTGCTGGACGCCTACGGAAGAGCGCTGCATATCTGACCGGAGGGGACATGTACCTTCTTCAGGTACGTGTCCCCTAAACCAGGAAGCTCGATTGGGGGACACGTACCTTCGGTACATGTCCCCTTCGGCTTACTTCTTCCGCATGCCATCCACGCTCCACGCCCCCGGGCCGGCGCAGGCGAGGAACAGGAAGATGAAGGTGTAGAGCAGGGCCCCCTCGCCGCCGTTGAGCGCCGGCCAGAAGCCCTGCGGGAAGTGGGCCATGAAATAGGCCACGGCCATCTGGCCGCTGAGGATGAAGGCCACGATGCGGGTCTGGAAGCCCAGCGCCAGCAGGCCGCCGCCGACGATCTCCAGCCAGGCCGCGACCAGCAGGATTGGCGGCAGGGTTTCCGGCGCGCCCGGCTGGGCGGCCGGGAAGTGAAACTGCTTCATCAGCCCGTGTTCCATGAAGGCCAGGGCCGACATGATGCGCAGCAGCGCCTGCGCCTGAGGCGCGTATCCAGACAGACGTTCCATCGTGTTTTCCTTCCCCAGTCAGGAAACCTACGCCGCCCGCGCCTCCGTTTCGGCCAGACGCTGGATGGCGACATAGTCGGTCTTGCCGGTGCCCAGAACCGGGACCTCCGGAATCTTGACAATCTTGCGCGGGACGGCCAGCTCCGTCGCGCCCTGGCTCTGGGCATGGGCCAGCAGGGGCGCCACCGAGGCGTCGATGCGGTCGGTGAACAGCACCAGCCGCTCGCCCTTCTTCGCATCGGGCATGGAGATCACCGCGTGGCGGCCGTCGGGCCAGACGGCGGAAGCCAGGTCCTCGGCGGCGGTCAGGGAGACCATCTCGCCGCCGATCTTGGCGAAGCGCTTGACCCGGCCCTTGATGGTCACCCAGCGGTCGTCGCCCTCGATCATCACCACGTCGCCGGTGTCGTGCCAGCCGCCGGGCAGGGGATCGACCCCGCCTTTTTCATTGAGATACCCGGCCATCACATTGGGTCCGCGCAGAAACAGCCGCCCGCCGCCGGCGATGCCCTCGACCGTCTCGATGCGCGTTTCCATGCCCGGCAGCATGCCGCCCACGGTGCCCCGGCGGTTGTCGGTCGGCTTGTTGACCGCCACCACGGGCGAGGCCTCGGTGGCCCCGTAGCCCTCCAGCACCGGCACGTCGCCGAAGCGTTCGGCGATCAG
>JACRBD010000354.1 GCA_016234625.1 Caulobacterales bacterium
CCTTCGTGGTGACCTTCGAGAGCGGCGTGGTGATGACCTGGACCATCTCCTTCGACGACGCCGACCGGATCAGCGGCCTCGACGGTTCGGGCAAATAGCCGGCCGTCAGGTTCAGGAGCCCAGCCGGCCTTTCAACCTCAGCCGACTGACCCCGCCGTCGGGAAAGATGTTCAGTCGCACGAAGCGGATCGGCGCGTGCGGCTGGATGCCGTCGGTGAAGACGTGGATGTGGTCCATCTGGAGCTTCGTCTCGGGCAGCAGGACCGGCCAGGCCTCGGCCTGTATTGCGATCTCTTCCGGTGATCCGCTGGCCGTCGCCGACGCCTGGATTGAACAGCGGTCGGGGTAGTTGCCCTTGAAGTGGGCGGTGTCGACGATGATCTCGCTGATCACCCCGGCATGGCCCAGCTCGAGAATCGCCCAGTCGTGCCCCGGCTCGCGGCGGCGGCGGGTCTCCCAGCCGTCACCCATGTCCTTGCCCTGGCCAGGCGCGGTCAGGTTCTCCACCCGGCCGAAGTGTTCATCGTTGGCGATGATCCCCCGCCCGCAATTCTCCATGGCCAGCAGGTCGAGCGTCTCGTCCGGCGCGACCTTGCTCCAGTCCTTGTGGATGGTCCCATAGACCCGCAGCCGCGCCACGCCGCCGTCGGGAAAGATGCTCAGCCGCACATGGGTCCAGACGCCGCCCGCCTCGCAGTTCACCCAGCGTCGATCGTTGCCCAACAGGTCCGTCACCGGGACCAGTGTCGCCCAGACGGCGTCGTCCGGCGGGATCACGGCGCCAGAGACGCAGCCTTCGATCGAGGCGCGCGGGGGGTAGTTGCCGGTGAAGTAGCGGGTATCGATCTCGAAGCCCGCGATCTCGCCCGGCGCGCCGAGCCTGACGATGGCCCAGTCGTGACCCGGGACGCGCTTGCGCCGGCTTTCCCAGCCGTCCATCCACTTGCCGTTGTCGTCGTACTTGCCCGGGATAAACACCGGCTCGGCCGGGTCGATCAGCCGGGTCTTGTCGGCGAAGAAGTCGTCGGTGGCATAGACCACCGCGCTCCCCAGCCGTGGCTGGGCCAGGTCGATCAGGCCGGCGAAGGGATTGGACACGGCGAAACTCACGAGAAGCTCCCTGCCACGGCGGGAGAATGGGAAATGGCGCCGGGATATCCGACCATCGTCCCCTTCCCCCTGGAGGGGGGAAGGGTCAGGGATGGGGGTGGAGGTCGGTCCGCTCCAAAGGCGTCAGGAGTCAGAGCGCAAGCCATCATCACCGCGCCGTCTGAACCTCCGCCACCCCCATCCCCGGCCCGTCCCCCCTCCAGGGGCAGGGCAATCGCATATGGAAATTCGACGGCAAGATTGATTCCCGGATCGGCGGAAATAGAGTCGATCTGGCCCCGGTCGATTCTGCCAAGACTCGGCGAGGGGGCAATCCAGCCCCACCCAATACTCATATGCGATTGCCCTGCCTCCAGGGGGAAGGGCGGAAAACCGCGACCGGTCCTCATTCCGCGTCCTCGAACAGGTCGGCCAGTCGGAAGGCGGCGATGCGGTGAATCTGGCGCAGGGCCTCGGCGAACTCCGTCTCCGGGTCGTTGTCCAGCCGGGTTTGGAAGGCGTCGAGGATATCCCGCCGGCTCAAGCCCTTCACCGCCACAATGAAGGGGAAGCCGAAGCGGTAATTGTAGGCGGCGTTAAGCCGCTGGAAGTCGGCGAACTCCTGGCCCGAGCACTGATCCAGGCCGGCGCCGGACTGCTCCCGCACCGAGGCGTCGGCCATGCGGGCGCGGCCGGCCAGCTGGGGGTGGGCGCGGATCAGCGCCAGCTTCTGCTCGGGCGAGGCGGAGTCGACCACCGCCGCCATGGCGCCCGCCAGCGCCGGCGCGCTGCGCAGGGCGCCGGCGCCCGGCCAGACCGCCTCGGCGACCCAGGGGCTGTCCTCGTAGATCGCGCCGTAGCGGCGGACGAAGCCCTCCCTACCCGACATGGGGATGCCGCTTGCGCCAATGCCGGGCGATGTCGATGCGCCGGGCGAACCAGACGTCCTGATGCGACAGGGCGTGGCGCAGGAACCGCTCCAGGCCCGCCATCTTGCCGGGCCGGCCGGCCAGCCGGCAGTGCAGGCCGATGGACATCATCTTCGGCCGGTCCTCGCCCTCGGCATAGAGCCCATCGAAGGCGTCACGCAGGTAGCTGAAGAACTGGTCGCCGGTGTTCAGCCCCGTGCCGGAGAAGCGCATGTCGTTGGCCTCCAGGGTGTAGGGCACGATCAGGTGGGGTGTCGGGGTCTGGGTCGACCAGAACGGCAGGTCGTCGGAATAGTCGTCGGCGTCATAGAGGAAGCCGCCGTCCTCCGCCGCCAGCCGCCGGGTGTTGGGGCTGGTCCGGCCGGTGTACCAGCCCAGCGGCCGCTCGCCGGTCAGGCGGGTATGGATTTCGATGGCCCTGGCCATGTGCTCGCGTTCGATATCCTCAGGCACAGCCTGGTAGTTGATCCAGCGGTAGCCGTGGCTGGCGATTTCGTGCCCGGCCCGAAGGAAGGCCTCGACCACCGCGGGGTTGCGCTCCATCGCCATGGCCACCCCGAACACCGTCAGGGGCAGGTCGTACTTCGCGAACAGCCGCAGCAGCCGCCAGACTCCGGCGCGGGAGCCGTATTCGTAGAGCGACTCCATGCTCATGTTCCGGTCGCCCTCGACGGGCCCCGGGAAGATCATGTCCGACAGGAAGGTCTCGGCTCCCGGGTCGCCGTGCAGGACGGTGTTCTCAGCCCCCTCCTCGTAGTTCAGCACCACCTGGACGGCGATGCGCGCGCCGCCGGGCCAGTCCGCGTGGGGCGGATTGGAGCCGTAGCCGATCAGGTCTCTGGGGTAGCTGTCACGCATGGGACGCGCATGGGAGGCCCGAGGAACGGCCATCGTCAAGGTTTGCGGGCATTCGAAGGCCGCAGATGGTTGCATTCAGGCCATTCGGGGGAGATTCTGACCGGCTAACCCGCGCTTCGCGGGTCTCGGAGCGACGATGACCGGTCTGACCACGCACGTTCTGGACACCACCCATGGCCGCCCGGCAGCGGGGGTGGTTCTGCGGCTGATCCGCGATGGCGCTGTGCTGGTCGAGACCCGCACCAACGCCGACGGTCGCTGCGACGCGCCGCTGCTGACGGCCCAGGCCGTCACGCCCGGGACCTACCGGCTGGAGTTCGACATCGGCGACTATTTCCGCGCCCAGACGGTCGAGCTGCCGGAGCCGGCCTTCCTGGAGACGGTTGTGATCGACTTCGGCGTCGCCGACCTCGCCGCCCACTATCATGTGCCGCTGCTGGTCTCGCCGTACGGCTACTCCACCTACCGGGGGAGCTGAGCGTGCGTGACGTCGTCCGGTTCGTGCTCGATGGCGAGGTCCGTGAGCTGCGGGACATCGACCCGACGACGACGGTGCTCAATCTGCTGCGTTACGATCTGCGCCGCACCGGAACCAAGGAGGGCTGCGCCGAGGGCGACTGCGGCGCCTGCACCGTGGCCCTCGGCGAGCTGGACGGCGATACCGTGAAATGGCGGGCAGTGAATGCCTGCATCCTGTTCGCCCCGATGCTGGACGGCAAGGCGCTGAAGACCGTCGAGAGCCTGGGCGGCGATCACCCGGTGCAGACGGCGCTGGTCGAACACCACGGCTCGCAATGCGGCTTCTGTACGCCGGGGTTCGTGATGAGCCTGTGGGCGCGCGGGCGGGAGGCATCGCCGCCGCCGGTGGCCGACTCCATCGCGGGCAACCTGTGTCGCTGCACCGGCTATGGGCCGATCCTCGCGGCCGCCGAGGCGGCAGCATCCGTCACTGTCGTCGAGGACGACCCGGTGGATGCCCTGAAGACGCTGGCGAAGGACGAACCGCTGGCCTTCGAATGGAACGGCCGCCGCTGGTTCTCGCCGAGGACCCTCGATCAACTCGCCGATCTCGTCGAAGCCCATCCCGATGCGACTATCCTCGCCGGCGCCACTGACGTCGGCCTGTGGGTCACCAAGCAGCACCGGACGCTGCCCGCGATCATCTCGGTCAGTGACGTCCCCGAGCTGACGACGATCACCAGGAATGGCGGGGAAATCCGCATTGGAGCGGCTGTCCGCTACTCGGATGCGATGGAGACACTCGTCCACCTCTACCTGGACCACATGGTCCGACGGTTGGGCTCGGTGCAGGTGCGTAACAGCGGCACCATCGGCGGCAACATCGCCAACGGTTCGCCCGTCGGCGATATGCCGCCGGCCCTGATCGTGATCGGCGCGCGTCTGGCGCTGCGCACGGGCGCGACGACCCGCGAACTGCCGCTGGAGGACTACTTCCTCGGCTACGGCAAGCAAGACCGGCAGCCCGGCGAATTCATCGAGGCGGTTATAGTGCCGGAGAAGCCGTGGCGCTTTGGAACCGTCCAACGCTTCATTGGCGCGGAGACCGAGCGGCCACGGCGAGCGCCGAGGGGCAAGAGCGATATTTACAAGGTGTCGAAGCGGTTCGATCAGGACATCTCGGCCGTGTGCGGAGCCTTCTGGCTATGGATCGACACCAAGGGGCGCATCATCGACGCCAGGATCGCCTTCGGCGGCATGGCGGCCATCCCCAAACGGGCGAAGGCGTGCGAGGCGGCCCTTCTGGGGCAACCGTGGACCGAAGCCACCATCGAAGCGGCCGTGACGGTGCTGGAGCAGGACTTCCAGCCGATCGATGACATGCGCGCCTCGGCCGCCTACCGGATGACGGTGGCGCGGAACATGCTGCGGAAGCTGTTCGTCACGTCCGAGGACGAACGGGTCAACGTCCTGGCGGAGTCGGCTACCTATGCCTGACTCCGGCGCCCGCCCCCTCGAACCGACCGGCGTCGTCCATCGCGCCGTGAAGCACGACAGCGCGGAGAAGCACGTCTCCGGCGCGGCCCTCTACATCGACGACCTGCCGCACCCGGCCGACCTGCTGCATGTGTTCATCGGCATGAGCGAGCGGGCTCACGCCCGGATCACCGCCCTGGACCTGACCGCCGTCCGCGCCGCGCCGGGCGTGGTGGACGTCATCTGCGCGCGCGACATTCCCGGGACCAACGACGTCAGCCCGGTGGCCGGCGACGATCCCCTGTTCGCCGACGGCCTGGTCCAGTACGTCGGCCAGTCGCTGTTCGCCGTCGCCGCCGAGACGCTGGACCAGGCCCGCGCCGCCGCGAAGCTGGCGAAGGTGACCTACGAGGACCTGCCGCCGGTCCTGACGATCGCACAGGCCCGCGCCGCCGGGACGGTGATCGAGGCGGCCCAGACCATGACCCTCGGCGACGCCTCCGCCGCCATCGCCGCCGCGCCGCACCGGCTGGACGGACATCTCGCCATCGGCGGCCAGGACCACTTCTACCTCGAGGGCCAGATCGCCCTGGCGACCCCGCGCGAGGACGGTGACGTCCATGTCTGGTCCTCGACCCAGCATCCGACAGAGGTGCAGCACAACGTCGCCAAGGTGCTGGGCATTCGCGACCACGCGGTGACCGTCGAGATCCGCCGCATGGGCGGGGGCTTTGGCGGCAAGGAGAGCCAGCCGGCCCTGTTCGCCGCCGCCGCCGCCCTCATCGCCGTGCGCACCGGCCGCCCGGCCAAGCTGCGCGTCGACCGCGACGACGACATGGTCATGACGGGCAAGCGGCACGACTTCGAGACCGGCTGGTCGGTGGGGTTCGACGATGACGGCCGGCTGACCGGCGCGGCCTTCGATCTGGCCAGCCGCTGCGGCTATTCGGCGGACCTGTCGATGGCCATCAACGACCGGGCGATGTTCCATTCGGACAACGCCTACGCCCTGCCGACGGCGAAGATCGTCTCGCAACGGTACCGCACCCATACCGTGTCCAACACCGCCTTCCGCGGCTTCGGCGGACCGCAGGGAATGATGGGTATCGAGCGGGCGCTGGACGCGGTCGCGCTCAAGCTGGGCAAGGACCCGCTGGATGTGCGCAAGGCCAATCTCTACGGCCCAGCCGGGGCGCAGACCCCCTACGGCCAGACTGTCGACGACAGCCCGGCCTTGGCCCTGATCGAACAGCTGGAGGCCAGCAGCCGCTACCGCGCCCGCCGCGCCGCCATCCTGAAATGGAACGCCGAAAACCGCTGGCTGAAGCGCGGCATCGCCCTGACGCCGGTGAAGTTCGGCATCAGTTTCACCGCCACCCACCTCAACCAGGCCGGGGCGCTGGTCCACGTCTACACCGACGGCAGCGTGATGCTGAACCACGGCGGCACGGAGATGGGCCAGGGCCTCTATGTAAAGGTCGCCCAGGTAGTCGCCGACGTGTTCGGCCTGGACCTCGACCGGGTGAAGATCACCGCCACGGCCACCGACAAGGTGCCCAACACCTCGGCCACCGCCGCCTCGTCCGGCTCGGACCTCAACGGCATGGCGGCGCTGGACGCGGCCCGGCAGATCCGCGACCGCCTGACCGACTTCGCCGCCCAGGTGTTCGGCGTTCCGGCCGGCCAGATCGTGTTTGAAAACAACACCGTCCGCGTCGACGAAACGGTCCTGACCTTCGCCGATCTGGCGAAGAAGGCCTGGTTCGCGCGAATCTCCCTGTCAGCCTCCGGCTACTACAGGACCCCGAAAATCCACTACGACCGCGCCAGCCACCAGGGCCGGCCGTTCCTCTACTACGCCTGGGGCGCGGCGGTTTCCGAGGTGATCATCGACACGCTCACCGGCGAGAACCGCTGCCTGCGCGTAGACCTCCTGCATGACTGCGGCAAGTCGCTGAACCCGGCCATTGACCTCGGCCAGATCGAGGGCGGCTTTGTCCAGGGCATGGGCTGGCTGACCACCGAGGAGCTGGTGTTCGACGCCAAGGGGGTGCTGAAAACTCACGCACCCTCGACCTACAAGATCCCCACGGCCTCCGACCGGCCGGGGGTGATGAACATCGACTTCTGGCATGAGCCCAACGCCGAGCCGACCATCCACCGCTCCAAGGCCGTCGGCGAGCCGCCGCTGATGCTGGCCATCTCGGTGTTCTCGGCCCTGACCCAGGCAGTGGCGGCGGCGGGGGACTATCGCGTCATGCCCGACCTCGACGCCCCGGCGACGCCCGAGCGCATCCTGAAGGCCGTGGATGATGTCCGCCGCCGGGCGGGGCTGGCATGAGCTGGGCCGCGACAGCCCTGACCGCCGTCCGGCGCGGCGAGGCCCTGGCCATGGTCACCGTGGTGGCCGCCGAGGGCTCGACACCCCGCGAGGCCGGGACGCGGATGCTGGTCGGCGAACAGGGCCAGAGCGGCACCATCGGCGGCGGCGCCCTGGAGCACCGGGCGACCGACCAGGCGCGGCGGATGCTGGCCTTGGAGCGCGGCTGGGCCCTGCAGGACTATCCGCTGGGGCCTTTCCTGCGGCAGTGCTGCGGCGGCCATGTGCGGTTGCTGCTGGAGCGGCTGGATGGCGGCAGCGCCGGTTGGCTTGGCGAGGCGGCGCTGCTGGAAACGGCGGGGATGCGGTATCAGCGTCAGGCGCGTGTAAACGGCGACACCCTCCGCCGTTCAATCCTCTCCCGTGAGGGAGAGGGGGACCATGCGGAGCATGGTGGAGAGGGAGACGCCGGCCGGACCGGAAAGACCGGAATTCCGGACCCGACCGCAAGCCGTCGCGCCGGCCCCTCCACCATGCTCCGCATGGTCCCCCTCCCCGCTTCGCGGAGAGGAGTGGAAGATCAATGGCCCGGCGCCCTCATCCGCATGGTCGACGCCGCCGGCCAGCCCCTGCCCGGCCGCCGTCCCAAGCTCGGGGAAGGCGACGCCCTCATCGAATGCATCGACGCCCACCGCCCGCGCCTGGTCCTGTTCGGCGCGGGCCACGTCGGCCAAGCCATCGCCCGGGCCTTCGCGCCGCTGCCCTTCGCCCTCGACTGGTACGACAGCCGCGATGAGGCCGCCGGCCCCGGCGTCGCCGTCCATGACGAAGCGCGCCTGGTC
>JACRBD010000349.1 GCA_016234625.1 Caulobacterales bacterium
CGAGGATGATCGCGTGGCCGCCGTGACCCTGACCGGCAGCGTCGAGGCCGGCCGCCAGGTCGCCGCCGCGGCGGGCGGGGCCTTGAAGAAGGTGGTTCTGGAGCTGGGCGGCGCCGACGCCTACCTGGTGCTTGAGGACGCCGACATCGACCTGGCCGCCAAGGTCTGCGCCACGGCGCGGATGGTCAACGGCGGCCAGAGCTGTATTGCGGGCAAGCGGTTCGTGGTCGTCGAAAGCGTGGCGGAGGCCTTCGAGGCGGCGCTGGTCGGGGAAATGGCCAGGATCCAGGCCGGCGACCCGCGCGACCCCGCCACGGTCTTCGGCCCGCTGGTCAGCGTCGCGGCTCGCGACGCCATCCATGCCCAGGTCGAGGCCTCGGTGAAGGCCGGCGCCCGCCTGCTGCTGGGCGGCGTGGTCCCCGACCGGCCCGGCGCCTGGTACCCGCCCACCATCCTGACCGATGTCGCGCCCGGCCAACCGGCTCACGACGAGGAGGTGTTCGGCCCGGTCGCCGCCATCATCCGGGCGAAGGACGAGGCCGACGCCATCCGCATCGCCAACGCCTCGCCGTTCGGCCTTGGCTCGGGCGTGATCACCTCGAACCTGGCGCGCGGCGAGCGCATCGCCGCCACCGAACTCGAGGCCGGCATGGCCTTCGTCAACGCCAACGTCCGCTCGGACGCGCGCCTGCCGTTCGGCGGGGTCAAGCACAGCGGACATGGCCGCGAATGCAGCCGCCATGGCCTGCTGGAGTTCGTCAATGTGAAGACCGTCTGGGTGCAGGGCGGCTAGCCGGCGGCGAACGCGAACGGTCCGGGCATGCGCGCCTGGATGGAACATCACGGTCAACGCCGATTCACTCCGTCTCTGCACGGAGCATCAATCACGATCTGTCATCCTCGCGGCTCGGGTTCGGGGAGGCGCAAGGCAGACAATGCGCACCAATTTTCGCGACGACAGCGGCGCCGTGGCCATTCTCGGCGCGCTCGCGGCCAGCGTGGTGGTCGCGGGGGCCGGTTTCGGCGTCGAGACCGGCTACTGGTACTATGAGCAGACCCGCATGCAGCAGGTCGCCGACGCGGCGGCCTATGCCGGGGCGGTGGAGCATCGCGGCGGGGCCACGGAAGCCGAAATCCTCGCCGGCGCCCGGGCGGCCGCGCTGGACAACGGCTTCAACGACGCCACCGACACCCTCCAGGCGATCACCCCGGCCAGCGTCAACGGCGCGACCGACAGCCGGGCCGTCAAGGTAGTCGTGCGGCGCACCGAGATCCGCATGTTCTCGGCCCTGTTCACCAGCGAGCCGGCGGTGGTCGGCGCCGACGCCACGGCGACCTACGGCGAAAGCGCCAACGCCTGTATCCTGGCCCTCGACAAGACCGCGTCGGGCGCCGTGTATTTCGGCGGCAGCACCCAGGCCAGCTTCGACGGCTGCGTGGTGATGTCCAACTCCATGGCGGCCGACGCGGCGGAGGTGCAAGGCTCGGCCAGCCTCACCGCCCCCTGCCTGGTGGCCGTCGGCGGCGTCGATGTGACCAACGGCGCGAATCTGACGGCCTGCACGGCGCCGATCACCAACGCCCCGCCGGCGGCCGATCCGTTCGCGGGCATCACCGATCCCGAGGATACCGGAGTCTGCCGGTCCAGTTCCGGATCGACCCTTTCGCCGGGCCGCTACTGCGGCGGCCTGACCCTGAAGAACACCGTCACGCTGTCGCCGGGCCTCTACGTCATCTCCGGCGGCGAGCTGCGCATCAACGCCGGGGCCAACATCACCGGAACAGGGGTGACCTTCTTCCTGACCGACGACGCCAGCGCTAACTTCAACGGCAACGCCACCCTGGACCTGACCGCCCCGACAACCGGCGACTACGCCGGCATGCTGTTCATGGGCGACGAGGGCAACATCGACGTCAGCAACACCTTCAACGGCACGGCCGACTCGCGCATGACCGGGGCCATCTACTTCCCCAGCCAGGCCGTGGACTATCGCGGCAACTTCTCCGGTCTCAACGGCTGCACCCGGGTGGTGGCCAGGACCGTGACCTGGTCGGGCAACACCTCGGTGAGCGTCGACTGCACGGCACAGGGCATGGAGCCGGTGGTGGTCGGCGGCGTCGTCAGGCTGGTGGGCTGATCATGCGCCGACTTGGGCTGCTGATCAGCGATACCTCCGGCGGCGCGGCCGTCGAGTTCGGGCTGATCGCGCCGTTCATGATCGCGGTAGTCCTGGGCGTGACCGCCTCGGTCGGGCTGATCCACGACTATCATGTGATGCGCCGGGCGGTCAGCAGCGGGGCCCAGCTGCTGATGGCCACCGACGCCGACATCGCCGCCGCCCGGGACGTGACCCTCGACGCCTGGCCAGGCAAGGCCGACGGCGCGACCGTCGCGGTCAGCCAGTGGTGCCGTTGCGGCGGCGCGCAACACGCCTGTTCGACCGCCTGTTCGGATGGCGACTATCCGCAGATGTTCACCCGCATCGACGCCTCCACGCCCTACACCGGGCCGCTGGGTCAGCAGACCATGACTACCTCGCAGACGGTGCGCACCCGGTGACCCGGCCGCGGCGGAGGTGGCGCGACTGCGAGTCCGGCGCGACGGCGCTGGAGCTGGCGCTGGTGATGCCGGTGTTCATCACCCTGGTGTTCGGCATCTTCAACTACGGCTGGGCCATCTATTGCGGCAACGAAGTCCGCAACGCCGTGGAAAACGCCAGCCGCCTGCTGATCGAGGACCCGGATGCCAGCCTCGACGACCTCCGCGCCGCGGTCGGGGCGCGGCTCAACGGCGCCTCGATCAACGACGTGACCCTGTCGATGGCCACCGAGACGGTGGGGACCTCCACGAACGTCGCCCGGATCAGCTGGACCTACGCCTACACCGTCGATACGCCGTTCATCGACCAGACGCTGCTGCGCTTCGATTCCAGCATCGTCGCGCCGCTGCGGGCCGGCTGACCACCTCGTCTCTGGCTTCACAATTGCGCCGGGCCCGTGGCGTCCGGCGTCCCGCGAGGCTAGATGTCAGCCATGCGCACCGAAACGCCCCAGCCCGTCCGCCTGGCCGACTACCGGCCGCCCGCCTACCTGATCGACGAGGTGTTCCTCGACTTCGCCCTGGAGCCTTCCGCCACCCGGGTGAAGGCCAGACTCACGGTCCGACGCAACGGCGACCATCCCGATCCGCTTGTGCTGGACGGCGACGGGCTGAAGACCGTGTCCGTGAAGGTCGACGGCGCTGACCATCCCCACCAGACCACCGCCGAGACCCTGACCCTCGCCGACCTGCCGGCCGCCTTCACGCTGGAGACCGAGGTCGAGATCGATCCCAAGGCCAACACCGCCCTGATGGGCCTCTACAGGTCCGGCGGCCGCTTCTGCACCCAGTGCGAGGCCGAGGGCTTCCGGCGCATCACCTGGTTCCTCGACCGGCCAGACGTGCTCAGCCGCTACACCGTGCGGATGGAGGCGGACAAGGCGTTCCACCGCCTGCTGGCCAACGGCAACCTGATGGACAGCGGCAAGGCCCAGAACGGCCGCCACTACGCCGTCTGGAACGACCCTTTCCCCAAGCCCTGCTACCTGTTCGCCCTGGTCGCCGGCGAGCTGGACGAGCTGGCGGACAGTTTCGTCACCATGAGCGGCCGAACCATCGACCTGCGCATCTATGTCGACCCGGGCATGTCGGCCCGGGCCGAGTACGCCATGGACAGCCTCAAGCGGGCGATGAAATGGGACGAAGACGCTTTTGGCCGCGAGTATGACCTGGACCTGTTCATGATCGTCGCCGTGCGCGACTTCAACTTCGGGGCGATGGAGAACAAGGGTCTCAACATCTTCAACTCCGCCCTGCTGCTGGCCGACGCGGCCACCGCCACGGACATGGACTACGAGCGTATCGAGAGCGTCGTGGCCCACGAGTATTTCCACAACTGGACCGGCGACCGGATCACCTGCCGCGACTGGTTCCAGCTGTGCCTGAAGGAGGGTCTGACGGTCTTCCGGGACCAGTCGTTCAGCGGCGACATGCGCGGCGAGGCGGTGCAGCGGATCAAGGACGTCAAGGCCCTGCGCGCCCGGCAGTTCTCCGAGGACGCCGGCCCCCTCGCCCACCCCGTGCGGCCGTCGAGCTACCTGAAGATCGACAACTTCTACACCGCGACCATCTACGAGAAGGGCAGCGAGGTCATCCGCATGCTCAAGACCCTGCTCGGGCACGACGGCTTCCGGGAGGGGATGGATCTCTATTTCGAGCGACATGACGGTCAGGCGACCACGGTCGAGGCCTTCATCCAGTGCTTCGCCGACGCCACCGGCCGCGACCTGACCCGGTTCTTCGGCTGGTACGAGCAGGCCGGCACGCCGGCCGTGGACCTGACCAGCCATTTCGACGCCGACAGCGAAACGGTCTCGATCACCCTGCGTCAGGCGACGGCGCCGACCCCCGGCCAGCCGACCAAGAGCAGTCTGCCGATCCCGGTGCGCCTGGGCCTGTTGCACGACGACGGCCGGCCGATGGGCGAGGAATGCCTGATCATCCTGGAAGAGGCCGAGCGGACCATCACCCTGCCGGCCCCGGCGCGACCGGTTATCTCGCCCCTGCGCGGCTTCTCGGCGCCGGTGAACCTGACCACAAACGCGCCGGACAAGGACCGCTATGTCCTGCTGGCCGCCGACCCGGACCTGTTCAACCGCTGGGAGGCCGGCCAGGGCCTGGCCCGCGACCTGATCCTGCGCCGCGCGGCCGGAACGCCAGACGAGGTGGCCGAGGAACGGTTCGCCGAGGCCATGGGCCGGGCCCTGGGCGACCAGGCCGCCGACCCGGCCTTCAAGGCCCTGTTGCTGGCGTTGCCGCCGGAAGGTGACCTGTCGCTGGCCATGCGTCCGGCCGACCCGGCGGCGATCCATGAAGCCCGCGACCACCTGCGGGCCCGGCTGGCGGTGCATCTGGGCGAAGAGCTTCGCCGGCTGCACATGAGCCTGACCGACAGTGGCCCGTTCTCAGCCGGCGCCGAGGCCGCCGGCCGCCGGGCCCTGCGCAACGCCGCGCTCGACCTTTTGTCGGTCGACCCGCACGGCGAGAACGCCGACATCGCCGCCCGCCACTTCGAGACCGCCGCCAACATGACCGACGCCATCGGCGGGCTGGCGGCCCTGATGGAGATGGGTGGCAGGGCCCGTGACAAGGCGCTGGCCGACTTCCATGCCCGCTGGAAGGACGAGCCCCTGGTGCTCGACAAATGGTTCGCCATCCAGGCTCGGGAGTCCTCGGAGGAGGCGCTCGGCCGCGTCCTGGGCCTGACCATCCATCCGGACTTCGACCGCCGCAACCCCAACCGACTGCGAGCGCTGGTGGGGACCTTCGCCAGCCAGAACCCGGCGCGGTTCCACGACCCGTCGGGCGCCGGTTACCGCTTCCTCGCCGACCAGATCATCGCCACCGACGCGGTCAATCCGATGACCGCCGCGCGGTTCGTTGAGCCCCTGGGCGGCTGGCGGCGCTACAGGCCGGAGCTGGGGGCGCTGATGAAGGCGCAGCTGGAGCGGATCGTGGCGGTGGAGGGATTGTCGAAGAACGTGTTTGAGCTGGCCAGCAAGGCGTTGGCGTAGTGGGGACATGTACCGCCTTCGGTACGTGTCCCCTAATCTCCGGCCGCTCGATTGGGGGACACGTACCTGCGGTACATGTCCCCCAGCCCCGGCCACAACGTATTCAGCGCAAGTCCCGCCATCACCAGTCCCGCCGCGGCCAGCTTCCAGCCGGGCAGCGCCTCGTGGAGGAACACCGCCGAGGCGGCCATGCCGAACACCGGCACCAGCAGCGACATGGGCGCCACCGTGGCGGTCGGGTAGCGGCTGAGCAGCCAGCCCCAGACGGCGTAGCCGAACATGGTGTTACCCACCGACTGCCACACCACCGCCGCCCAGGTCAGGGCGTCGGCCTCCCGGACCCCCGCCACCATCGCCGGCCAGCCCTCGAAGACCAGCGCCAGACCCAGCAGCGGCGGGATCGAGAACAGGCTGGCCCAGACCACATAGTTGAACATGTTCGCGCCGGGCGTCTGGCGGGCGACCAGATTGCCACCGGCCCAGCAGAGGGCTGCGCCCAGCACCAGGGCGAGACCGAGCGGCGTGGCCGAGCCATCGGTGCGCCAGATGATCACCCCGATCCCGGCCGTCGCCAGCGCGAGGGCAGCGTACTGGAAGGTGCGGACCTTCTCGCCGGTCAACCGCATGGCCAGGCCGATGGTGAAGAAGACCTGCGTCTGCACCACCAGCGACGCCAGGCCCGGCGAGATGTCACCCTTCATGGCCAGGAACAGCAGTCCGAACTGGCCGGCCCCGATCAGCACGCCGTAAGCGGCCAGATTGCGCCAGGGCACGTCCGGCTTTTTCAGGAACAGAGCCGCCGGCAGAAAGGCGAAGCTGAACCGCAGGGTGGCGAACAGCAGCGGCGGCAGATGATCCAGCCCGACCCGGATGACCACGAAATTCGACCCCCAGACGGCCATGACCGCCAGCGCCAGCAGGGCGTGCCGAAGAGACAGGCTGGTCGGAGGCATGGACGGCGCTGTTCCTGGCGGCGGGAACCCTGATCTAGGCGCTCCCTGCCGGAAACACCAACGCCCTCCCTCCCCTTTATTGGGAGGGAAACTCCCCGGTCCAGGGCGCCAGGTGAGTCCTCGCGACCACGAACCGCGGCCATGTGACTCAGACTGGGGACAAAACCCCGATTGGCCCGTGACGTGGTGACTCCGCTTCCGTAGATTCCCCCATCAGGGGACGACTGACTCGGGTTTGGGGAGTGGAATTGGCGGGCAAGCGTCGCAAGGCAGGAAAGGCCGGCGAGCCATCCTTTGCCGCGTCGCGCATCCGTGCCCCGTCCAGTGCTTTCATTCGGGTGGTGATCCTCGCCGCGGTGGTCCTGCTGGGGGTCTACACGGCGTTCGGAATCACGCGGCTGCAGCGAGGCTGGATGTCGCACGACGGCGCGGGCGGCCCTGACGCCGCCGCCCAGATTCTCGCCGCCCGCCTCGACGCCCGCATCGCCCAGCGCAGTGGCGGTCTGGCCGCCGGGGTTGAACTGCTCAGCCGGTCGCAGGACGGCCCGATCGACGCCGCCGAGGGCGCCCTGCGCGCGGCCGGTCCGGGCGTGGCCGCCGCCGCCGTGGTTAACGGCGAGACCATCTCCGCCGTGGCCGGCCGGGCCGAAGGCGCTGACTGGAAGGGCGCCGCGCGCCAGGCGGAACGCTCCGGCCGCAGTCTGTGGATCGGCGTCGCCGCCGGCGATCCGAACCGGCTCTACATCGCCCGGGTCGTTCCCGGCCGCGCCGTCGTCCTGACGGCGGAGGATCGCGCCAGGCTGCCGACGGGAGTCGCCGGCGCGGGGTCGTCCGCCGTGGCGACCGCCGATGGCCGCCTGTTGGTCAGCACCGGCGCCGGCGGGGTCGCCCAGGCCTCGACGGTCAAGGAGGCCTTCGGCGTCGCGGCCTCCGACCTGCGTCCAGACCTGCTCGTGCGGGGGCGCCAGCCCGACGGCGGCATCATCGACGTGGCCAGCCGCGCGGTCGGCGGCGGCATGCTCACCGCCATGGCGGCCGCCGCGCCGCCCAGCGTGATCCAGGCCAACGAGGCGCGGATCGACGGCATCATTTCCCTGCTGGTGCCGCTGGGCATCGGCATCGCCCTGGCTCTGCTGCTGTTCAGCCAGAGCCGCAAGGCCGAGGCCGCCCAGCGCGCCTTCGTCGAGAGCGAACAGCGTTTCCGCATGGCCGTCGAAGCCGCCCGCTGTGGCATCTGGGAATGGGACCTGGTCAACGACCAGGTGTTCATGTCGGACGTCACCGGGGTGATCTTCGGCTGGGGCGGCGGCGGCGTGGTCGGCGGGCAGGAAGTGCTGGACCGGGTCGCGCCGGACCATCGCGAGCGGGTCCGCCAGGCCCTGGCCCACGCCTCCAGCTTCGGCGCCTTCGACGTGTCGTTCAGGGTGCCGGATCGCCAGGGCGGCAAGTCGATCTGGATCGACGCCCGCGGCCAGGGCCTCGGCCAGGCCGGGGCCGATGGCTATCACCGGATCATCGGCGTGGCGCTCGACGTCACCGAGGAGCGCCTGGCCCAGGCCCGCGCCCAGGCCGCCGAAAACCGCCTGCGCGACGCCATCGAGAGCGTTTCCGAGGCCTTCGTCCTGTGGGATCGCCATGGCCGGCTGCTGTTGTGCAACCGCAACTACCGCAGCGTCTTCAACCTCGAGCCCAAGGTGCTCAAGCCGGGCGCGGCGCGGGATCACGTCAACCGCTTCGTCCAGCTGGCCATCAAGCAGGAGGTCACCGGCCCCGAGAGCGCGCGGGGCGTGCGCGAGGTCGAGCTGATGGACGGCCGCTGGGTGCAGATCTCCGAGCGGCGCACCGCGGAGGGCGGCCTGGTGATGACCGCCACCGACATCTCCGCCGTGAAAGCCCAGGAGGAGGCCCGCCGCCTCAACGAGGAGCAGCTGCAAAACGCCGTGGTCAGCCTCGAGCGCAGCCAGGAGCAGCTGGCCGAACTGGCCCGCAAGTACGAGAACGAGAAGGTCCGCGCCGAGGCGGCCAACAAGGCCAAGAGCGAGTTCCTGGCCAACATGTCCCACGAGCTGCGCACCCCGCTCAACGCGGTCAACGGCTTCAGCGAAATCATGATCGCCGAAATGTACGGCCCGCTCGGCGACCCGCGCTACAAGGAATACGCCGGCGACATCCACAACAGCGGCCAGCACCTGCTGGCCCTGATCAACGACATTCTCGACATGTCGAAGATCGAGGCCGGCAAGATGAACCTCAAGTTCGAGCCGCTGAATCTGGAGGAGGTCACCGAAGACGCCGTGCGGCTGGTTCGCAATCGCGCCGAGGCGGCCGGGCTGGTGCTGTCGGTCGATTTCCCCTTCCTGCCGGAGATCGAGGCCGACTACCGGGCGGTCAAACAGGTGCTGCTGAACCTGCTGTCCAACGCGATCAAGTTCACCCCGCGCGGCGGTCGGGTCACGGTCCGCGCCGAGGTCCGCCAGGACAGCCTGGGCGAGCGGGTGCGGGTCTCGGTCAGCGACACCGGCATCGGCATCAACAAGGAAGATCTGGCCCGTCTGGCCCAACCCTTCGAGCAGGTCGAGAGCCAGCACAGCAAAACCACCCAGGGCACGGGCCTGGGCCTGGCCCTGACCAAGTCGCTGATCGAGCTGCACGAAGGCGCGCTGGAGATGCAAAGCACGCCGGGCGAAGGCACGACGGTCAGCTTCATCCTGCCGATCCGGCGGATGCAGGCCATCGCGGCCGCCTGACCTCCCTGCGGCGCCCCTGACGGTGGAACGGGTTTGACAGACCCCCTGGCGAGCCGCTCACTGACGGCCAAGCGGGGTTGCCATGCATCTTGATCGCCGGGCCGTTCTGGCCAGTCTCTCAGCCGTCGGCCTGGCGGGATTGCCGCTGGGCTCGAAGGCGACCGGCGCAGGGGCTGTGCGCGTTCGGCGGTCGATCAGCGGCATGCGGCCAGACGACCCCGACATCCAGGCCCTGCGTCGCGCGATCCCGTTGATGCGGCGGTCTGGCGCCTGGGAGGCGCAGGTCGTTGTGCACGGCGACATGAGCAATCGCCAGCACACCTCCTGGCGTTTCCTGCCCTGGCACCGCCTGCTGCTGGCCAGGTTCGAGGCGATCGTCGCACAGGTCAGCGGCAAGGCCGACTTCGCCCTGCCCTACTGGGACTGGGGCCGCGATCCCTTCCCGAAACTGTTCTTCGATGACCCTGTGTTCAGGATGAAGAACCGCACCGCGCCGCGCACGCTGATCATGGACAGCGGCTGGTTCACGGCCAAGCTGGACGACCCCTTCGAGACCTATTTCGGCGCCCCGCGCCTGGGCGACGGCGGCCCGCGATATTGCGCCGGATCCGCCGAATGGAGCGGCCACAACCTGGCGCACGGCTACATCGGCGGGGACATGAACGACCTGCGGCGGGCGCCGAACGATCCGATCTTCTGGCTGCACCACGCAAACGTCGACCGCTGCTGGGCTCTCTGGCGCCGGCGCAATCCCGACGAGGTCTATCCGAAGGCATGGCGGGACGAGGTGCTGGGCGGGTTCGTCGGCGTGGACGGCAAGCCGGCGCCGACGGCGACGGCGGGCTCGACCACCGACACCATCGCCTTCGGCTATGTCTATCCGCACGACGAGACCCTGCCGCTGATCCTCGAGCCGCCAACGGGTCCGCTGGGGCCGCGCGGGGAGCGCCAGTCCTTCGTCCTGCGCCCGGAGACGGCCAATGCCGGGGTGATCGACATCCCGGCCATCCAGGCCGCCACCAGGGGGGCCGGGTTTGTCGAGATCGAGTGCGAGCCCCACCGGCCGTCGCTGGTGTCGGTCACGGCCCATCGGTCGACCGACGGCGTGGAGGTCTTCCGCGATACGATCTTCGCGGTGCCCATGGGTATCTGTTTCGAGGCGGCCGCCTATCGCATCGACCTGAGCCGCGCCCTCCAGGCTTCGGCCGGCGCCGGGGTGCGAGTGCGCATCGAGACCAGCTCGATCCGGGGGACGCGCGGACGCTACCGCGGCGCGGCGATCCGGCGGGCTATCGTCGACGTCGAAATCTAGGGCTCGGGCGGCGGCGGGGGTGGGGGCGCTTCGCCTTCCGACGGGCGAGATTCCCACTGACGCTGGAAACGCTGGTTGACCATCTGCCGCATGGTCGCGCGCATGGCTTCGGCCAGATTGGCGCGCTCGTCGGCCGGCAGCGTGGCGGAGAAGGCGACCATGTCCCGCTCAAGCCTCGAACGGGCGCCGAACTCAAGGTTCCTGGCGCGGTCGAGGTCGGCCGACACCCTGGCCGCGTCAAAATCGCCAGACGCCATGCCGTCGAACGCCCGGCGCTTGATGGCGCGAGCCTCGCGGACGTCGGGCATCGTGGCCAGCAGGGCCTTGCGCAGAACAGCGTTGAAGGCCGGCCGATACTGCGGCGACAACGCCCGGGCCGTGGCCCAGAAAGGCAACGGCGGGCGGCCGGGGCCCTGCACCACCACCGGGGTCGGCTGCATCAGCCGGGGCCCTAGCGCCCAGGCGCCGACGCCTAGGCCGATCAGGAAGAGGTTGACCGCCAAAGAGGCCAACAGGGCGATGACCAGCTTGCGACCGTTCAAGATGCATCCCCCCCGTCATTCAGCAGGCCGGAACTGTAGACCGCCGCCAGCAGGACCGCGTCCTCGCCGGCGCTGCTCGCCGACAGGTCCACGCCGATGACGATGCCGGCCGCGGCGGCCGTCACAAGGCCGATGCCGACGCCGGCGCCGGTCAGCCAGCGCTGTATGGGTCCTCGCGCCGGGCGGGCCCGCGGAGCGGCATTGATGATGGCCTGGCGCAGGGCATGCGAGGGCGACGGGCGTTCGACGGCGTCGAGATCCTCGTCAAGATCCAGCGCCGAGGCCAGCGCCGCGGCGGCTTCATCGGGGGACGACGCCGTGAAGGCGTAGGCCTCGTCCCGCAGAGCGACCGGCCAGCGGGAGATCGATCCCCCGAAAGCGTCCGCCAGGGTCTGGAAGCGGTCCTTGTTCATCGTCCTACTCCCTCAGGTCCGCCAGTGCGGCGCGCAGGGCCCGTCGCCCCCGCGCCAACAGGCTTTCCAGCGCGTCCACCGACACGCCCATCAGGGCGGCGGCCTCGATATTGGTCAGTTCCTGATAGTGACAGAGCACCACCGCTTCCCTCTGCCGGTCCGGCAAGTCCGCCATGGCCGCGGAAACCCGCAGGCCAGTGTCGCGGGCCATCAGTCCCCGGTCGGCGGCCGGACCCATGTCCACCTGCTCCGGCGGATCGGACATCGACACCTCGCGCCGTCGCCGAAGCCGGTCGTAGCAGAGGTTCAGCGCAACCCGGTGCAGCCAGGTGTCGAACCGGGCCGCTCCGGGCTGCCAGGTCGGCGCCTGCTTCCATGCCCGCAGGAAGGCTTCCTGGGCCACATCCTCCGCCTCGGCGGCGTCGTTGAGCATGCGATGAGCGAGCTGCAGCATGCGCGGCAGCTTGCGGGCCACCAGCGCCTGGATGGCCGCTGGATCGCCGCGCCCCACCCGCGCGATCAGTTCCTGGTCCGGATCGCTTCCGCCCGTAGCCAAGCCCCCTGCAACTCCACCAGCGCGCCCCCCGGCTCGCCGTCTGGCGAGGTTGGAGGTCAATGAACGCCGCCACCTCGACCGCCCATCCCGGCCGTCCGCATGGCGGCCAATTCACTGGCGCTGAGCGAACCGTCGCCGTTGACGTCGATACGCCCAAAGCGGCGCTCAAGCATCTTCTCGATTTCCGGCCGTGTTAGGAAGCCATCCTTGTTGGCGTCCATCATGCCAAACATCATTCCGGTTCCAGGGCCCTTGGGCGCGCCGCCTTCGCCACCGCGCGGCGCCATGGCGGCCCGTCCAGCCTCGAGCTCGGCCTTGGACAGTCTGGCGTCCTTGTTGGCGTCGGCGCGCATCATCATCGTCACGCGGGCGGTCTTGAACTCCGACAGGGTGACCTTGTCGTCGCCATTGGCATCCATCCGGGCGCCGGGGGCGGCCTGGGCCAGAGCCGCGCCGGCGGAAAGAACCAGCAGGACGGCGGCGAGTGAAATCGTCTTCATGGGTCGATACTCCGTGATGCACCCCGCAGCTTGAACGCCCGGCGTCCGGCGTTCCGTCGCCTCAGGGGCGAGTCACCACCTCGAAGGCCCTGCGCGCATTGTCGCGGCCCGAAGCGAGCCGCTTTCGCAGGCCTTTCAGGTCGCGCGCGCCGCCGGCCCGGGCCAGCAGGGCCTGCAGGCCCTTGGGCTCGGCTTCAGGATCAGCCCGGTCGTCCAGCGCCAGTTTGAGCAGCTGGGCCAGATCCTGCTGTAGCGCCCAGGCCTCGAGCAGGTCGCGCAGGGCCACCGGGTCACCCAGGCCCACCGCTTCCATCGCGGCCAGGGCCGCGCCGGTGTTCTGGTCCAGGGGCCCGCCCGCCGCCGCGTGAATGATCTGCAGGTGCTGGGCGGCGAATTCGATATCGACCAGTCCACCCGGGGCCAGCTTCAGGTCCCAGAATCCCGATGGCGGCCGCTCGGCCTCCATCAGGTCGCGCATCTCCCGCACCTCGGCGGCCGTGCGCACCGGATCGCGCGGCCGACGCAGCGCGGTCTCCACGGCGCGGGCGACGTCGGCGGCGAAGCCCTCCGAGCTGGACCAGACGACCCGCGCCCGGGTCAGAGCCAGCATCTCCCAGGTCTCGGCCTCGCGGTCGTAGTAGCTGTTGAAGGCCGCCAGACTGACCGCCACCGGACCCTTGCTGCCGGTGGGCCGCAACTGCATGTCGACCTCATACAGACCGCCCTCGCCGGTCGGCGCCGACAGGGCGGCGATCAGCCGCTGGGTGAAACGGGCGTAGAAGACGTCGGCGCTCCAGCCCTTCACCGCCGAGACGCCGCCAGCTTCGGTGCTCCGGTAGACGGTCATCAGGTCCAGGTCGGAGCGGGCGGTCATCTCCCGCCCGCCGCATTTGCCGAGGGCCACAACGGCGACGTCGCCCTCAAAAGCCCCGCCCTGACGGGTGGTCTCGGCCAGGGCCGCCGCGCCAAGGCCCTGGATGCATAGGTCGGCCAGGTCGGCGAAGGCGGCGCCCGCCTGGGCGGCGCTGGCCGTGCCGCTCATCACCTGCACCCCGACCCGGAAGGCCTGTTCGCGGTGAACCCGGCGGGCGGCGTCCATGGCCTCCTCGAAGCCGTCGGCCTGCTCCAGGGCGAAGCGGAAGGCCTCGGCCCCCTGCCCCTCCTCGAACGGCTGAAAGAAGGCGCTGTCCAGCAGGGCGTCCAATGCAGCAGGGCGCCGGGCCAGGGTCTGGGCCAGCTGTGGGGCGTAAGCCATCACCTGCACCACCAGCTCGAACAGCCTGGGCTGGGCGAGAAACAGCGACTGCACCTGCACGCCCGACGACAGCCCGCCGAAGAAGTCGGCGAAGCGGTTGAAGGCGGCGTCCGGCGCGCCGGTGGCCTGGACCGCGTCCAGCAGCCTGGGCGCCAGCCGGGTGAACAGCTCCCGCCCCCGCTCGGTGCGGGTGGCGGCGATACGGCCGTGGTGCCAGCCGCGAATGGTCTGGGAGACCTGCGGCGGGTTGGTGAACCCCATCCGCTTGATCGTCGCCAGGGTCGCCGGATCGTCCTCGACGCCGGTGAAAATCAGGCTGCCGAAGCGCGAGGACAGCTCCTCCTCGCCCTTGAACAGCTCGCCATAGATGGCGTTGACGCCCTTCAGGATGCGGCCAACGGCGGCGTCAAAGCCGCGCAGGTTGTCGTGACCCCACAGGGCGGCGACCCGCTTGCGGTCGGTGTCGGACTCCGGCAGCCGATGGGTCTGCTCGTCCGCCAGCATCTGGACCCGGTGCTCAAGGGCGCGCAGGTCGCGGTAGGCCTGCTCCAGCTCCGCCGCGGCGGCCGCATCGACATGGCCGGCCGCCTTCAGCGCCGCCAGACCCTCAAGGGTGCGGTTGGAGCGAAGGGCTGGATTGCGGCCGCCGAGGATCAGCTGCTGGGTCTGGACGTAGAACTCGATCTCGCGGATGCCGCCCCGACCCAGCTTCAGGTCCGCCCCCTTGGCCGTCAGCCGGTCATCGACCTTGTAGATATGGATCTGACGCTTGATCGAATGGATGTCGGCGATCGAGGCGAAGTCGAGGTTCTTGCGCCAGACGAAGGGCTGCAGCTCTGCGAGGAAGGCCTGGCCAGCGGGGATGTCGCCGGCCGCCGCGCGGGCCTTGATGAAGGCCGCCCGCTCCCAGTTCTGTCCCACGGATTCGTAATAGGTGAAGGCCGCCGGCGCCGCCACGGCGGGCTGGGTCGAAGAGGGGTCCGGCCGCAGCCGCAAGTCGACGCGGAAGACATAGCCGTCCGCTGTGCGGTCCTGCAGAATCCGGGCGACCCCGTGGGCGATGCGCACCGCCACGTCGCCCGGCTCGACCCCTTCGGCCAGCGGCAGGCGCTCGGGCTCATAGAAGAAGCTGATGTCGATGTCGCTGGAGTAGTTCAGCTCGAAGGCGCCGTGCTTGCCCATGGCGATGATCATCATCCCCGGAATCGGGCCGGCGGCGCTCTTGGGAACCTCGATCAACCGCCCTTTGTCGATCTCGGCCCGGGCCGTCATCGCCACGGCGGCATGCAGGGCGGCGTCGGCGAACCGGGCCAGGGCGCCGGTCACCGCGTCCAGGTCCCAGACGTCGCCCAGGTCGGCGATGGCGGTCAGCAGATGCAGGTCGCATTTCAACTCCCGCAGCACTCTGCGGCCGACGTCGTCATCGACCTCGTCGGCCTGGGCGTGAGCCAGCTGCAGGATATCGCCCAGCCGGTTCTCGGGATCGCTTTCAAGCGTCTCGCGCAGGGCGGCCGGCCGCCGCCGCGCCAGGCCAGCGAGATAAGGCGAGGCTCCGAACACCGGCGCCAGCGAAGGCCAGGCCGCCTCCAGCGCCGCGCCGCCGATGCGGTCGGTCAGCAGCTCCCGCGTCCGCTCGGCGGCCTTGGCGTCCAGGATTGGGCCGCAGGGCGAAAGGCGGTCGGCGAGACGAGTCATGCCCGCCAGACTGCCCCCCTTCGACCCGCAGAGCGATAGGCGTTTGGCAGGGCCCCGGTTTACTCCACGCGCGGCAAAACCAGCGCCACGCGCAATCCCGGACCGAAGCCGTTGTATTCGCCAGGCCCCTCGTCGAGCTCCAACCTGCCGCCATGGGCTTCGGCCACCGCGGCCACCAACGACAGGCCCAGGCCGGAGCCTGGCTCGCTGCGGCTGTTTTCCAGCCGCACGAAGCGCTGGACCACGCGGTTGCGGTCTTCCAGCGGCACGCCAGGGCCGTTGTCGGTGACCGAGAACTCGATCTCGCCGGACGAGCGGCGGCGCACGCGGATCATCACCGCCCCGCCGGGCGGGGTGTATTTGATGGCGTTGTCGATGACATTCGCCAGCGCTTGAGCGAGGATCGGCCGGGCGGCCTTGACCGTCAGCTGCGGGATCAGCTCGGCCTTGAAGTCGATACCCTTGTCCTCGCACAGCGGCTCGTAGAGCTCGGCCATGTCGGCGGCCAATTCGCCTGGATCGAACAGAGTCTGGTCCGGCGCGCTGCCAGCGGCCTGCAGCCGGGCGATGGCCAGCACGGCGTTGAAGGTGGTCAGCACATTGTCGGCGTCGTCGAGCGCCTGGATCAGCGCCTGCTTGGGATCGCCCTTGCCAGCCTCGACCTCGATCAGCGCCGACTCCATGCGGGCACGCAGGCGGGTGAGGGGCGAACGCAGGTCATGGGCGATCGCGTCGCCGGCGTGACGCAGCCCGCCCATAGACCGTTCAAGCCGGTCGAGCATCTCGTTCAGCCCTTCGGCAAGCTCGTCGTACTCGTCGCGGGCGCCCCGCACCCGGGCGCGGGCCTTCAGGTCGCCAGCCCGAACCGCCGCGACGGTGTCGTTGAGGCCGGCCATGTGGCGGCTGACGTTGCGGCTGACCAGGACGCCCCCGGTCAGCCCCAGCAGGATGACCAGAGCCCCGGCGCCCCACAGGGCTCGCACAATGCCGGTGACAAAGCCCTCGGACTCGCCGACGTCGGCCCCGACGAACAGCACCTCGCCGCCCTCGAGCCGTTCCTGCAGGCCGCGGGCCGGCCGCTTGACCTCGCCGCCATCCATATCGGTGTCGGTGACCTGGAAGGTGGTCCAGTTTTCGCCCGGCTGGGTCTCCTCGATCGGGGACTCCTCGATCGAGCCGGTGATCTTCTGGCCCCGCTTGTCGAGCAGCAGATAAAGGAATGGCCGCTCGCCGACGGCCCGCTCGATCAGGGCCTGGTTGAGCGACGCGGCGCCGCCCCGGCGATAGATGGCCTCCAGGGAGTTCATCTCGCGGCGGATGTCGTCGTCGGCCCTGCGCGTCACCTCGCCGGCCGTGGCCAGATAGGCATAGGCCAGAAAGGCCGCCGCCGCCGCCGCGAACATGGCCAGGAACAGAAGCGTCAGCCGGAACGGCGTGGTGCGGAATATCCGGGGCAGGCGCATGGGCGTCGCGCCGTTCCTCTACGGGTCGAGCCGGTAGCCGGCGCCGCGCACGGTCTGCAGCATCTGGCGGTCGAAGCCCTTGTCGATCTTCGAGCGAAGGCGGGAGATGTGCACATCGATGACGTTTGTCTGGGGGTCGAAGTGATATTCCCAGACCTTCTCCAGCAACATGGTGCGGGTCACCGACTGGCCGGCGTGGCGCATCATGAACTCCAGCAGCTGGAACTCGCGCGGCTGCAGGTCGATCTCGGTGGTCCCGCGATGCACGGTGCGGGCGATGAGGTTCATCTCGAGGTCGCCGACCTTCAGGGTGGTCGCAACGGCGCCGGTTTCGCGCCGGCGGGACAGCGCCTCGACCCGGGCGATCAACTCGGGGAAGGCGTAAGGTTTGACCAGATAGTCATCGGCGCCGGCCGTCAGGCCATCGACCCGGTCCGCGACCTCGCCCAGGGCCGACAGGAACAGCACCGGCGTGGCGTCGCCTTCGCGGCGCAGGGTCGAGACCACCTCCACACCGTTCATCTTGGGCATCATCCGGTCGACGATCAGCACGTCGAAGCCGCGCTTCTGGGCCCGAGCTAGGCCGGCCGCGCCGTCCGCCGCGTGGAGGCAGTCATAGCCCGCCTCGCCAAGGCCCCGGGCCATGGCTTCCGCCGCTTCGATGTCGTCCTCGATGATCAGGATTCGCATGGTTCGCCCCGATGAGCCCGGCGAGGAGAATCCGCCGACCGGGGCAAACTACCCCGCGCCCGGAGGCGACCTCAACATACGATTGTGTAATCCGTCGCGGACGGGGAAGGCGAACGGAGTCCGGGCGCCGCCGCGATCGCGACGACGCCCGGAACACGGCTTGAGAGCGTCTAGTTGACCTTCACCGGCACCGACGCCAGACCGCCCTTGAACCAGACGGACAGCAGGATCGTCGGACGGCCGGCCTTGCGGGCGGCCTCGACGGCGGCGACCACATCGGCCGGAGTTCTGACGGCCTTAAGGTTCACCGAGGTGATCACATTGCCGATCGCCATGCCGCGCTCGGCGGCATCGGAGTCGGCCCGAATGCTCTCAACCACCACGCCCTGAATCTCGGACGGGATGCTGAACCGCTTGCGGCCGGCGGCGTCGAGCGGCGTCAGGCCCATGCCGAGCGCCTGAACGCGCGTAGCGCTCGGGGCGGACGGCGTCTTGCCGGTCGGAGGGGAGCCCTCGGAGTCCGGACGGATCGAGGCTTCCAGTTCACCGCGCGACGGGCGGACGCCCGAACGGATATCGATGAACCGCTTCTGGCCGTCCCGCAGCACTTCCATCCGCAGGACCTGTCCGGCCAGGCCGCGGCCGACCTCGCGGGTCAGCGCGGTTGAAGACTCGACCTTCACGCCGTTCACCGACAGGACGATGTCATCGACCATCAAGCCGGCCTTGGCCGCGGGGCCTCCCGGGGTGATCGCCTTGACCACGGCGGCCTTCAGGTCACCCAGACCGATTGCCTGAGCCATTTCGGGGGTGAAGTTCTGGATCTGCGCGCCGATGAAGCCGCGCACCACCTTGCCGCCGGAGATCAGCTGCCTGGTGATGGCGTCGGCGGTGTCGGCGGGAATGGCGAAACCGATGCCGACGGAGCCGCCGGTCGGGGAGAAGATGGCGCTGTTGACCCCGATCACCCGGCCGTAGACGTCGAAGGTCGGGCCGCCGGAGTTGCCGCGATTGATAGGGGCGTCGATCTGCACGTAGTCGACATAGGTCGAGCTGTCGTCGTTGAGGTTGCGGCCGTAAGCCGACACGATGCCGGCCGTGGCGGTGCCGCCCAGGCCAAAGGGGTTGCCCACGGCGATGACCCAGTCGCCCACGCGGGGCTTGGCGGCGTTCTCGAAGGTCACGAAGGTGAAGCCCGTGCCCTGGATCTTGATCACGGCCAGATCGGTGTCTTCGTCGCGACCGACCAGCCTGGCCTTCAGTTCACGGCCGTCCTTGAGTGTGACGGTGATCTCGTCGGCGTCCTCGATGACGTGGTTGTTGGTGACGATGTAGCCGTCGGCCGAGATCAGGAAGCCCGAGCCGGAGGACTGTTGGCGCGGTCGCCCGCCGCTTTCGTCCTGGTTCTGGTTTTCATCCTCGCCCTCGCCGGGCTTGCCGTTCGGGGCGAAGGGATTGGGCAGGCGCAGGGACCGCGCGTCGACCCGCGAGGTGACGTCGATCGACACCACCGCGGGGGAAACCTTTTCGAAGATGTCGGCGAACGACATCGGCGCGCCAGGCGGCGGCGCGAAGATCATCGGCCCGGCATTGGCCGTGCGAACCAGCTGCGGCGACTCGGCCGCCTGGGCGGGCGCCATGCGCAGGCCCACGCCTGCAATGGCTGCCGCCGCGACGCCGACACCGGCGACGGCGCCCACAAAAAATCCGGTCTTCCTGGCGACCATCTGTAATCCGTTCCCATCCCGCCAGACGCGGGTCCAACCTGTTGTAGCGATGCCAAAGGGCGCTGGGCCCCTCAACTTGTCGTTCCGTTATCCGTCCGACGTTTCTTGACGGCGGATCACGGCGCAATCGTGTCACGCGGGTTCATCGTCCAGCAAGGCCGCCAGGCGTGATTCTTCTTCGCTGTTGAGGTCCTGCGTCACTTCGCGGCGACGCCAGCGGGACACCAGCAGCCCAAGGCCGGCCAAAACCACCGCCAGACCGGCGAACCACAGGGGTGCGTTGGCCAGGCTGAACCGGGGCGCGAGCAGTACGAATTCGCCGTAGCGGTCGGTCAGGAAGGTCTTCACCTGGGCGTCGGAACGACCCGCGGCGATCTGTTCGCGCACCACCTTGCGCAGGTCGGCGGCCAGTTCGGCATCCGAATCGTCGATCGACTCGTTCTGGCAGACCAGGCAACGAACCTGGCTGAACAGGGCCCGCGCCCGCGCTTCCTGTGCCGGATCGGGCAACCGCTCGGACGGGTCCGAAGCCGCGCCGGCCATCGTCAGGACGGCGAGGAGGATCAGAAAAGCAGGTTGCGTGGTTCGAGACGCTCGCCTGGGGGCTCGCTCCTCACCATGACGGAGATTTTGCGGCCCACCCTTCTTCGTCATCCTGAGGAGCGGCGGAGCCGCGTCTCGAAGGACGCACAACAGCCTTTGCAACCTCCTCACGACCGCTTCCCCACGGCGAAGCGCAGGCGGCGGTCGGTCAGGGACATCAGCCCGCCCAGGGCCATCAACAACGGACCCAGAAAGATCAGCTGGACCCACGGATTAAAATAGCCGCGCACCAGCCAGGCAGGCCGACCGCCCTCCCCCGCGCGGCGCTCGCCGAGCACCACATAGATCTGGCTGATCCCCAGATTGCACAGGGCGACCTCGGAAGTGCTCTGGCGGCCGGCCGGGTAGAAGCGGCGCTCCGGTCGCGGCGCGCAGACCGGCTTCCCGCCGCGGGTCACCGCGATCTGGCCGCGTTCGGCGAGGTAGTTGGGGCCGTCGATCATGCCGACCTCCTTGAGGGTCAGTTCATAGGCGCCCAGCCGCACGCTGCCGCCAAGGGACAGAGCCTCGGCCGTCTCCACCTTCCAGGCGGTTTCGTAGCAGGCGCCGAGGATGAACACGCCCAGTCCGGCGTGGGCCAGGGTCATGCCCCAGGCGCCGCGCGGCAGACCGGTCAGGCGGCGGCGCACCTCCGGCCAGGGCGCGCGGAAGGCGCGGGTCCGCTCGGCCACCTCGGCCAGCACCCCGGCGATGACCCAAGCCCCAAGCGCCACGCCGCCGCTGGCGAACGCCTTGCGGGGACTGACGACGCCGAACACCACGAAACCGATCAGCACCGCCAGGGCGGCGGCGAGCTTGAGCCGGTCGGCGCTGGCGGCGAGGTCGCCCCGCTTCCAGGCGGTCAGCGGTCCGAACGGCAGGATCAGCATGGCCAGCCCCATCAGCGAGCCGAAGACCAGATTGAAATAGGGCGGCCCCACGGTGATCGGCGTGCCGCCCATGGCCTCGCGGATCAGCGGGAACAGGGTCCCCAGCATCACAGTGGCGGTGGCTGCGGTCAGCAGGATGTTGTTGAGGACGATCAGACTCTCGCGGCTGGCCGGAGCGAACGCCCCGCCCGGCGACAGGGCCGGCGAGCGCCAGGCGAACAGGGCGAAGGCCGAGCCGGCGGCGACACCCAGGATCGACAGCAGCAGCACGCCGCGGGTCGGATCGACGGCGAAGGCGTGCACGCTGGTCAACACGCCGGACCGCACCAGAAAGGTGCCGATCAGGGAAAGAGAGAAGGTGATGATGATGAGAAACAAGTTCCACACCTTGAACATTTTCCGCTTTTCCTGCACCATGGCTGAATGAAGGAATGCCGTGCCCACCAGCCACGGCATAAACGAGGCGTTTTCCACCGGATCCCATCCCCAGTACCCTCC
>JACRBD010000350.1 GCA_016234625.1 Caulobacterales bacterium
GACGGCGACGACATCCTGATCGGCGGAACGGGGGCCGACAGCCTGACCGGCGGGGCCGGGGCCGATGTGTTCGTGTTCACGGCCGGCGGCGGCGCCGACACCATCAATGACTTCGAGGACGGCGTCGACCTGATCGACGCCTCGGCGTTTGGCGGCTTCGTCAGCGTTGTGCAGTCGGGGGCCGACACGCTGATCACGTTCAGCGACGGGACCACGGCCCTGTTGCTGAACACCCAGGCAGACCTGATCAGCAGCGCCGACATGATCACCGGCGTCTCGGCCATGGTCGGCCTGGCCGATCCCAAGGCCATCGTCGATCCGCCGGCCACGCTCCGCGAAGCAGACTCCGGCGTCGACGTCGACCTTGCGACCTTGCAGCAAACGCTGCGCGAGCAGGGGGGGCTCCTGCTCATGCCGCGCGCCATTGAGGCAGGCGGATGGGACTGGATCGTCTGAGAATTGCGCCGCCAAGGGCGGCGCCCGCGGGCATTGGGGGCGACCGGAGCCAGACTCGCCTGGTCAATGCCGGCACGCGGATGACGGCATGGCCGCGCCCGATGTGCCAGGATTGCAGCGCCTTCTTCTACGCAATGAGGCAGGCTGCAGCGACCGTCTGGCGTTGGATTTGATGTGAAGTCGGCGCATCTCCGGCCCAGGAAGGGCCGTTAGCAGGGAAACCGTCACGTATTTTCAGGGGCAGAGACGGGCGGTCGAAAGGGCCCGGTTCGGGCAGCGAAAGCCGACCATCAGGGAGCTCCGAATGACGGTTTGGCCGCCGCAAGCGGCCGTAGTGTCGGAGGTATCAGGCACAGATTGCCGTACTGAGCGGGATCGCCAGGACTGCCTGGCGGTGGGGGCAGTCTTGGGTCGACGGGGCTGCGGGCAGGGAAGCGCTGCTGGGAGACGGCGGGGCGAGCCGGAGGAGGATCTGGCCGGATCACGCCATCCAGGGCAGCCTCATTCGGCCGCGACGCGCCGTGGTGACGGCCCAGCTTGCCGCGAGGCTGGCGTCCTCCAGAGATTGGCTCAGCGACAGCGTCCGGAATTGCCGGCCCAGAGGTGAGAGCCCCACTGCGTCGAGGCGGTCGGCAAGGGCGGCGGCTTCGGTCCGGAAGGCGTCGGTTGACTGACCCTGACCCAGTTCTGCGCGCCGCAGGAGCAACGTCCAGGCGTTGTCGAGAACATGGTCGGTGGCGCTGGTGGCGGCTTGGAAGGCGACCGGGCCTGTGGGGGCCTGCCCGCGCAGGGCCTTCAAGCGGTCAAGCAGGGTTGGGCCGGTTTGCAGGCGGGCCGGTTCGGCCCGGCGCCGGCCGGGATCCCCGCCGAAGTCGAGGAGCACCGGCTTGCCCCCCCAGAGAGCATAGGGGCGGAGTTCGATACGGCCGTCAGCGGGCTCCGCTACGGCCAGGATGGCCCAGAAGGGCGTGGTGTTCGCCTGCCGTTCAAGCGCCTCGATCCGCGCTCGCTCGACGCCTTCGTAGGGCAGGGTCAAGCCGACCCAGCGCCCATGAGTGTCTGCGATTGGCCAAATCAGCGACTGGGTCAGTTCATCAAAGCGTAGGGGCGCGAACCGGGACTGGATCAGGACGACCGCGGTGTCATCGATCCTGGGTCTCACCAGGCCGGGCGAGAAGGTCTCCCGCAGGCGATCTTCCAGCACCTGCCAGTCATCGGCGGCGCAGCGCCAGTTCCGCAGAGCTTCGGGTTTGGGGATCCAGGGGGATGCGGTCGCGCTGGTCGCCTGGCCGGTCGACAGCCGGCCCGAGGCGGACGCAGCGCCGTCGCGCAGCGCCACGGTCGCGACCGCCAGCTTCGCCATCGGCACGCCCCAGATCGGTAGTTGGAATGCCGCCTGGGGAGAGAAAAACACATCCGTCCGGTCCGCCCGGGCTTGGGTCAGGCGAAAGTCGCGGTCGTTCTCCGGGTCATGGAAGTAGGCCGTGACGCCGAGCGCCCCGCCCGGGGTCTCCCAGAGTCGCGCGCCAACACCGAACAGCGTCCGATCGCCCATCGGATCGTACCGGTGCCTGACGACCCCGGTCACGGCGTCCCGCGCCGCCGGTTCGGCCAGGGTCCCCAGGGCCACGCAGAGGGCATAGGCCTCGCCCAGTTGCGCCAGGAGGGTTTCCGGGTCAGCGTCGGCCTCGCGGCGGCGGATCGCGGCGACGCCGCCGGCGATGGTGCGCAACAGGGCGCGGAGCCTCGGCAAGGCTTCGACACGTCCCGCGACCGCCAGCCGCCGGGCCTCATCCTCCAGCGCCAGCGGCGCGAACGCCAGGGCTGCGCGATAGAGCCGCCGCAGTAGGTCGCGGATGGCGGCCAGGGTCTGGGGATCGGCCGCCGCCAAGGTTGACGCCTCCGCGACAGCCGCTTCGGCAATGATCAGGTCCTGCCGTCCGAGCGCATGACGAACGGCCAGGGCGGCCAGTGTCACACGGGCTTTGCGGACCTTCTCCGGCGCCTTGGTCAGAGCTGCTTCCAGCCCGCCGCTGGCCAGGAAGATGACCGGCTCGTCGCCATCGCCAAGCCGGACCTGAAGGGTTCCCGCCAACTGGAGCACTTCCGCGGATTGCGCTCTTGATCGCTCGTCAAACGTTTGACGCCAGCCGGCCTTGCCGGCGAACCGGGCCAGCCGGTCCTCAGTGAAACTGGCCGCCAGGATCGACCAGTCGACGGCCTCCGGTTGGGCGGCGCTCTCGTCAGGCTGATCCGCTTCCGACGCGCCATCCTGTGCGTCCCGCAGGAAGATCAACGCCGCCAGCCGGTGACGGCAGACCCCGGGCGCCGGGCAGCTGCAGCGGGAGTCCTTCGGCCCGGACGCCGTCAGCCGAACGCTCTCGCCATCCACGGTCAGGTCCGCGCCGTCGTCGGCTTCGGTCAGGATGGCGGCCTTGCCCGCCGCGACATCAGCCCCGGCGCGCCGCACCAGCCCCTTGGGCGCCAGCGCCTCGAGCGCCACGTCATCGAGGGCCGCGGCCATGGCTCTCACCGGGGAGTTCATCCGATGACCCCGCCGAGCCATTCGGCGAACCGGTCCGGCGTCAGGGCGGCGATCTCCATCCCGGCGCCAGCGAGCCTGGCGGCCATGGCGCGGTCGTAGACCGGTTCACCGTCATCCCCCAGGGCGGCGAGCCCGATCAGGGTCACCCGCGCCTCGGCCAGACGCCGCACGGCCTGGATCATGACCGCCGGCGAGGCGCCTTCCTCGAAGTCGCTGATCAGCGCGAACACGGTGCGGCTCGGCTGGGTGATCAGGCCTTCGCAGTAGGTGATCGCCTGACCGATGTTGGTGCCGCCGCCCAGCTGCACCGACAGCAGCAGATCCACCGGATCCTCGATCCGGTCGGAGACATCGACCACCGCGGTGTCGAAGACCACCACCTTCACCTTCACCGCCGGCAAGGAGGCCAGGATCGAGGCGGTCACCACGGCATGGATCAGCGACGACAGCATCGAGCCGCTCTGGTCCACGCACAGCACGACAGTCCAGGGCATCTGGCGACGCTGGCGGGCGGTGAACCGCAGCTGTTCGGCGATGATCGCGCGACGGTCGGGCTGGTAGTTCTTGAGGTTGGCGCGGACGGTGGCCCGGATGTCGAAGTTGGCCATCCGTTTCTGCTGGCTGCGGGCGAAGCGGTTGCGAGAGCCCGACAGGGCCCGGATGATCTGGCTTTCCAGGCGGCGTCGCAGTTCCTCGACGATCTGTTTCACCACCTCGCGGATCGGCCCCGCCACCGAGGGGTCGGCCCGGCCGCGGAACGACAGGAGCACCTTCAGCAGGTTGAGATTGGGCTCCAGTTTCTTGAGCGCGCCGGGGTTGGACAGCATCTCGCCGAGGTCGAAGCGGTCGATTGCATGGCTCTGGATGGTCTCGAAGACGCTCTTGGGGAACAGCTCCTTGAGGGTGTCGAGCCATCGCGGCAAGACGATCTGGCTAAGGTCCAGCGATCCGCCGCGATTGCGATAGCCGCGCTCGCCATGGGCCCGCCCATAGAGCGCCTCCATGGCCTGATCGAGCTGCTGGTCACCGGCGGACAGGCCCGCGCCGCCGAGGTTGGTCTCGGCGTGCCGGCCCAGGGCGAGGCGCCATCGGACGGCCGTGGATCGGTCAGCGGGGGGCTTGTTCATGCCGCCCCCGCCAGCCAGTCGCCGAGCCCGTCACGCCGCCAGATGTCTTCGAGCCGGTCGGACAGCAACAGGTTGGCCGCCACCTCGGCGGTGGTGGCGTCGGTCGCCGCCAGGTCACGGGTCGACAGGCCATGACGATCGGCGACCCATTCGGCGACCCGGTCGATCTCGGTCGGGCTGAGCGGTCCCAGGGCCAGGCTCAATTCCGGCATGACGGCCAGGAAGTCGGCATTGTCGAGGCTGGTCAGAAAGCGGTCCGTCACCGCCATCAGGCGCGGACTATGGACCAGCAGTCGTGGGCTGATCTTCAGACACCCGGTGAGCGCCGCCGCCCGGGCGCCGGTTTCCACATAGGTCCCGTCGAACGCCTGTTCGATGCGCTCGCCGACCTGATCTTCGTTGAGCGCCCCCAGGAGGCCCGCGAAGGCGGCCAGCGCGCCGAGGAGGGTCGGCGGAATGGAGGCGGGCTGATCGGCCGCGGCGGCCGCCAGCGCCTCGCGGCGGACCGCGCTGTCACCATCCGACGCCAGGGCGGCGAGCTCGGCCAGGGCGCGGACCAGGGCGTCCATCCTGTCCGGCGGTGTTCGCGACAGGTGGGGAAACAGCAGCAGGAGCCGGTCGAACGCCTGACTGCGGAAGGCGTGGCAGGCCTGGCCCAGCGCCTCGTCTCCACCCGACGCAATGGCCGCGGTCA
>JACRBD010000351.1 GCA_016234625.1 Caulobacterales bacterium
AACGGGGGACGGCTTCATCGAGGTGTCCTGCGCCGACGGCCTGCCGGGCTGGGTGCTCAACTACGGCCCGAACTCGGACACGCCCATGGAAGTGCTGAGCTGCAAGCAGGCCGCCGGCATCGGCGGCGGCTGCAAGATGGCGACGAACAAGATCGCCAGGTAGCGGCGAGCGGACCTGAAACGGAAGAGTCCGCCGGGTCGCTCCGGCGGGCTTTTTCTTTGGGCGAAGCTCTTGAGGCCGATACTTGGTTGGGGCGAGCCCCAGTTAGGCGATCAACTCGACGACCTGCCCTATGGCCAAGGTCTCTTTGTCGGCCGGTCTGCATAGTTCGAATACGAAGAGGGAGAGATCGGGCGTGCCGTCCGGCAAAAGCGCCCGCGGTTGGCTGACCCTGGCCTTGACTGCGATTTCGCCGAGCTTGGAACCGGCCGAGAGAACGAACGGCTCGGATCCAAGCTGGCGTGCAATCACCGAACGACCGCCTTCAAAAATATACTCCACTCGAAACTTCATTCCGGCTCTCCGAATGGATTGCTACAGCGCCGCCTCGATGAACCGCGGACCGGTCTGGTTCATCGCCCGCTCAAAGGCGGCGTCGAACTCTTCGACCGTCGAGCAGCGCTCGGCGGGCAGGCCCAGGCCGCCGGCGAGGCTGACCCAGTCGATGCGCGGGTCGCCCAGGTCGAGCAGCTTCTTCGCCGCCGGGCCGGGGTTGCCGGCGCCGGTGCGGCCCATCTCGATGTTGAGGATCCGGTAGGCGTGGTTGGCGAACACCACCACGGTCACGTCCAGCTGCTCGCGGGCGATCGTCCACAGGCCCTGCACCGTGTACATGGCCGCCCCGTCGCCGTTCAGGCTGAGCACCTTCTGGCCGGGACAGGCCGCCGCCGCGCCGATGGCCAGCGGAATGCCCTGGCCGATGGCCCCGCCGGTCAGGCACAGCCAGTCGTGCGCCCGCGCCGTCTTCGTCGACTGATAGACCGGCAGGCCTGCGGTCACCGCGTCGTCGCTGATGATGGTGTTGTCGGGCATGTGCCGGGCGATCGAGGCCCCGATGCTGTAGGGGTTCTGGGCCCCCACCGGCATGTCCGGCAGTTTCAGCGCCTCGACCGGCGCGGCCTCCGGTGCGCCAAGGGCGTCGGCGAGGGCCCGCAGGGCGCCGATGCCGTCGGCCTCACGGCCGCACAGGCTGGCGGTCTCGCAGCCCTCGGGGACCAGCACGCTGGGCCGGTCGGGATAGGCGAAGAAGGCCACCGGAGCGACGGTCTCGACCAGCACCATCAGGTCGACGCCCTCCAGGTCGGCCAGGGCCATCTCGCCGAAATACATCATCTTGTCCGGCGCGAACCGGCCCGCGCCGCGGGCGATGCGGGCGACGAAGGTGTCCATCAGGGTCCGCACCCCCGTCGCGGCGATCCGCCCGGCCTGGCGCACCCCGGCGTCGAGGCAGGCGCTGCCGCCCATCAGGATCACCGGCTTCTTCGCCGCCTTGATGCGGGCGGCGATGGCGGCGGCATGGTCGGCGGAGACCGTCGCGCGCGGCTTCGGCGCCAGCACCGGCCCCTTCACCGCCGTCTCGGTCCAGGCGCTGTCGGCCGGCAGGATCAGGCTGGCGCAGCCGCCGGGGGCGCCGAAGCTGGCCTGGACCGCCTCGGCGGCCAGGGGGCCGACCGCGTCGGCGGTCTCGGCCGACTTGACCCACAGGCTGTTGGGCGCAGCCCAGCCGGCGATGTCGGAGTTCAGCGGCGCGTCGTACTGGCGGTGATAGGTGGCGTGCTCGCCGATCACGTTGACCAGCGGCGTCGCCGCCCTGCGGGCATTGTGCAGGTTGGCCCCGCCGTTGGCGTAGCCGGCGCCCAGGTGCAGCAGGGTGCAGGCGGGCTTACCCGCCATCCGGCCGTAGCCGTCGGCGGCCCCGGTCGCCACCCCCTCGAACAGGCACAGCACCGAGCGCATGCGCGGCTCGCGGTCCAGGGCTGAAACGAACTGCATCTCGCTGGTGCCCGGGTTGGCGAAACAGGCGGTGACGCCGTTGTCGGCGAGGGTGGTGATCAGGGCGTCGGCGCCGTTCATGGTCTTCTCCTGTCGGGACAGTCTCCCATCCAACATTTCCGGCGGCGCGCCAACGGCGCTGTCGCTCAGCGCGGCGGCGGGGCGATGATTTTTCCAGGGTTCAGCACCCCCGTCGGATCGAGGGCGTGCTTCAGCCGGGCCATCAGGGCGATCTCCTCCGGCGAGCGCGCCAGGGGCAGCCAGTCGCGCTTGGCCAGGCCAATGCCGTGCTCGGCGGAGATCGAGCCGCCGATGGCCTGCAGCGGGCCGTAGACCATCTCCTCGAGAGCATGGCGCTCGGCCAGGCCGGCGCCGGCGGGCACGCGCGCCAGGATGTGCAGGTTGCCGTCGCCCAGGTGACCGAACACCCACGGTCGGCCCAGCCCCGGCCAGCGGCCGGTGAAGGCGGTGCACACCTGATCGACATAGGCCTCCATCGCGGCGATCGGCAGGCTGACGTCGAAGGCGATGATCGGGCCGTTGCGGCTGGTCTGGCCGACATCGTCGCGCAGGGCCCACATGGCCGCCCGCTCCGCGCCGGACCGGGCGATGGCGGCGTCGGCGATGTCGCCGTCCTCCAGGGCTTCGGTCAGGGCCGCCTCGAACCGGGCCGCGTCGGCCGCCTCGTCGCCGCCGAGGCTCTCGATCAGGACGTAGTAGGGGTGGCGGCCTTCCAGCGGCGCCCGGCCTCGCGCCGGCGCGCTGGTCACCAGATCGTGGAAGTCGGCCCACATCACCTCGAACGCCGACATCGCCCCGCCCAGCCGCCGCTCCAGCCGGCGCAGCAGCCGGGCCACGCCGTCGAAGGAGTCCACCCCGACGAAGGCCGTGTCCTGGCTGACCGGCGCCGGCCGCAGCCGCAGGATCACCCGGGTGACGACGCCCAGCGTCCCCTCCGAGCCGATGAACAGCTGCTTGAGGTCGTAGCCGGTGTTGTTCTTCATCAGCGGCCGCATGGCGGAGATCACCGTCCCGTCGGCCAGCACCGCCTCGATCCCCAGCACCATGTCGCGGGTCATGCCGTAGCGCAGCACCCGGTTGCCGCCGGCGTTGGTGGCGATGTTGCCGCCGATGGTCGCGGAGCCTCGCGCGCCCAGGTCCAGCGGCAGGAACAGCCCCGCTGCCTCGGCCGCCTCGCAGGCGGTCTGCAGGATGCAGCCGGCCTGGACGGTCATGGTCCCGGCGGTGGCGTCGATGCCCTCGATGGCCGCCATCCGCTCCAGCGACAGGGCCAGGGTCCCGTCGGCCAGGCAGCCGTCGACCAGGCCCGTGCAGCCGCCCCAGGGCGTCACGGCCGCGCCGGCCGCGCTGGCCAGTTTGAGGATGGTCGACACCTCCTGCGTCGACACCGGCCGCAGGATCGCCAGCGGCTCGCCCAGCCGCGTCCAGGGTCCGCGCGGCCGTTCGGCCGCCTCCGCGCCGGTCAGCACCCCGCCGGGCGCGAGGGCGGCCCGCCAGTCCGCGATCAGTTGGTCCATGCCGCCCTCCCCTGGGATGGTTTGGGGCCAGACTAGCCGCCCGCCTCGCCAACGGGATTGATTCAGGCCAAGCCGGCGACGGGGCTTTTTTCGCCGGCCGAAACCGGGCATTCCGGTGGGAGAATGGCGGGGCGGATCATGGACATGACGCAGGACAGGCTGGCCCGGTGGGCGCTGATCGCCTCGATCATCGGCGGGGTCAGCTATGTGGCCGCCTGGGGCCTGCATCTGCCGCCGGTTCAGGACCTGGCCTGGAAGGGAACCGGCGTCGGCCTGCTGGCGGTCCACGCGGCGATGCGGGCCCGCGGCCTCGACGGCTGGCTGCTGACGGCGGTGATGACCTTCGGCGTGTTGGGCGACGTGCTGCTGGGGGTCAACTTCATCGTCGGCGCGGTCGCCTTCCTGATGGGTCACGCCGTGGCCATCGTCCTGTACCTGCGCAACCGGCGGCGGGTGATCCCGCGGAGCCAGCTGGCGCTCGCGGTGCTGCTGGTTCCCGCGACGGTGTTCATCGCCTTCCTGCTCCCGGCCGACCGGGCGGGCGCGCCGGGCGTCGCCTTCTACAGCCTGGGCCTGTCGCTGATGGCGGCGACCGCCTGGACCAGCCGCTTCCCGCGCTTCGTCGTCGGCATCGGGGCGGTGATGTTCCTGGTCAGCGACCTGCTGATCTTCGCCCGCATGGGCCCGTTGCCGGACAACCTTCCCGTCGGTCTGGCGGTGTGGGGCCTCTACTACTTCGGCCAGCTGCTGATCTGCGTGGGCGTGGCGGAGGCGTTAAAGACGAACGACCTCCCCCACTTGGGGGAGGGGGACCCTGGGTCTGAACCGGGCACATAGGTGACAGATTGAACCGGACACATGGGTGACAGTCTCCTGGTCGGCGGGGAGGAGCTTTGCCGATGTGGAAGACGTCCTGTGTTGCGGAAGAGAAGTTGCGGTTCATTGCCCGTCGGCTG
>JACRBD010000362.1 GCA_016234625.1 Caulobacterales bacterium
AAGACCGACTCGGCGGTGCGCATCACCCACCTGACCAGCGGCATCGTGGTCACCAGCAGCGAGAAGTCGCAGCACGAGAACCGCCGCAAGGCGATGAAGAACCTCAAGGCCAGGCTGTACGACATGCAGCGCGAGGCGCTGGACACCGCCCGCTCCGACGCCCGCAAGGCCCAGGTCGGCAGCGGCGACCGGTCCGAGCGGATCCGCACCTACAACTATCCGCAGGGCCGGGTGACCGACCACCGGATCAACCTGACCCTCTACAACCTGCCCAAGATCGTCGAGGGCGAGGCCCTGGACGACGTCATCGACCCCCTGATCGCCGAGGATCAGGCGGCGAGGCTGGCGACGCTGGAGGATAGCTTCGGGTAGAGTGTGCGTGGTTCGACACGCACCCTGCGGGTGCTGCTCACCATGACGCCTAAAATGTCTTCGTCATCCTGAGCAGCCGCAAAGCGGCGTGTCGAAGGACGCACCCTGCCCGGCGATCAAATGGAATTGCCCGGGCGCCGTCTCTGAGGCACAGACCATCCCATGAAAGCCGCCGTCTCCGCCCTCTACCGTCACCCCGTGAAGGGCTTCACGCCCGAGCGGCTGGCCGCGGTCGAGCTGGCGGTGGGCCAGGGCTTTCCGGCTGACCGCGTCTTTGCCGTCGAGGTCGGCGATTGCGGTTTCGATCCGGCCCGCCCCGCCTTCGTGCCCAAGACGAAGTTCGCCGTGCTGGCCCATATCGCCGAGGTGGCCAAGGCCCGCACCCGCTATGACGACGCCACCGGCCTGTTCCATGCCGCCGCCCCCGGCCATCCGGAGTTCGCCGGCGACCTGACCGGCGAGCCCGGCCGCGAGACCTTCGCCGGCTGGCTGACCGACGTGCTGGGCGGGGAACCCCGGGCGCCGCTGAAGGTGCTGCGGGCGCCGAGCGACTGGCGGTTCACCGATCATCCGCTGGGCCATGTCTCGATCATCAACCTGGCCAGCGTGCGACACCTCGAGGCGAAGATCGGCCGACCGGTGGACCCGCTACGGTTCCGCGCCAACCTCTATGTCGAGGGCTGGCCGGCCTGGATCGAGAACGACTGGACCGGACGGACGATGTCGATCGGCGGGGCGACCGCCACGGTGTTCAAGCCCATCGTCCGTTGCGCCGCCACCCATGTGGATCCGGCCACCGCCGAGCGGGACATCGACGTGGTCAAGGCGCTGTTCGACAACTACGGACACATGCTGTGCGGCATCTACGTGCGGATCACCGCGCCCGGCCGCGTGGCCGAGGGCGACCTCCTGGAGCTGAAGGCGTGACCACCCTGGTAAAGGCCTGGAAGGCCGGCGGCGTGCGGCTCAAGGCGGCGGGCATCGACCAGCCGGCCATCGACGCGCGGCTGATGCTCGAAGTGGCGGCCCAGGTCACCCGCCTGGAGATCGTCACCGATCCCTACCGCGAGCTGACCGTCGAACAGGAGGTGCTCTACAGCAGCTATCTGGATCGCCGAGGCCGCCGCGAGCCGGTCAGCCACATCCTGGGCCGCAAGGGCTTCTGGAAGATCATGCTCAACGTCAACAGCGCGGTCCTGACCCCGCGCCCGGACACCGAGGTGATCGTCGACGAGGCGCTGAAGGCCTTCCCCGAGCACATGGCCTTCCAGGTGCTCGACCTCGGCGTCGGCTCCGGCGCGATCCTGCTGGCCATCCTGGCCGAACGACCGGCGGCCAGGGGGTTGGGAGTCGACATCTCCGAGGACGCCCTGGCGGTGGCGCGGGAGAACGCCGCCAACCTCGATCTCGACGGCCGCACCGTCCTGCTGCGCGGCGACTGGACCGCGGGCCTGGGCGACGGCGGCTTCGATCTGGTCGTGGCCAATCCGCCCTATATTCCGACCGCGGTCATCGAGACCCTCGAACCGGAGGTGCGCGACCACGACCCCAGGCTGGCCCTAGACGGCGGCCCGGACGGCCTGGACCCCTACCGGGTCCTGGCGCCGGAAATCCTGCGGGTGCTCAAGCCTGGCGGCATGTTCGCCGTGGAGATCGGCCACGACCAGAGCGCGGCCGTCGAGGCCCTGTTCCGCCAGGCCGGCGCGAGCGGCGTGCGGACGATCCAGGACCTGGGTTTGCGGGACCGGGTTGTCGCGGGTTCCAAAAACCCCTTGGAAACAGGGGCCTGAGGCGTTACATCTGACTCGTTCCCACTCAGATCGCCGTAGAGATTGATCGCAATCGACGGCGGGCGCGCGAGGTCTCCAGAGGGCCGGGTCGCCGCGCTGAAAGCGGGCGGGAACAAAGAACAGCGTCTTTTTCGAAACAAAAAGCGGGCGGCAAGCCCGAACCAGTATCCAGAACCAGCCCCGCCTCCGCCCTCGGGCCGAGCACGCCGGCTGGCAAGGTCGAAGGGTAAAATGAGAGATTTCAAGGGTATGAAGCGTCAGCGCGGCCGCAATCGCGGCGGCGGCAGTGGCGGTAACCAGGGCGGCAAGCCCCAGCACAACGCCAACCGGGCGTTCGATTCCAACGGTCCCGAAGGCATCAAGGTGCGCGGCGCGGCGCAGGGCGTCTTCGAGAAGTACCAGCAGCTGTCGCGCGACGCCGCCTCGGGCGGCGACCGGGTTCTGGCCGAAAACTACCTGCAGCACGCCGAGCACTATTTCCGCACGCTGCGGGCCATGCAGCCGCACCGTCCGGTGTCCGACATCGTCGGCCGCGAACAGTTCGCCTCCGGCTTCGACATCGATTTCGAAGCCGAACCGGGCGATCCCCCCGAGGGCGGCTACGTCCCGGAGACGGAGAACGCCGAAGGCGACGGCCAGCGCGACAACAGCGGCAATGGCAATCGCGACAACAACCAGGGCGGCCAGCGCTTCGAGAACCGTCCCCGCGACGGCCAGCGCTTCGAGGGCCGCGATCGTCAGCGCGATGATCGCCCCCGCGACGACCGCCCGCAACGGGATGACCGTCCGCGTGACGACAAGCCCCGCGATGACCGTCCTCGCGAGGCTCGCGATGACCGGCCTCGCGCCGAAGGTGAAGCCCCCGCCGGTGGTCGCCGCGATCGCTGGCGTGAGCGCGACGAGCGCCGCGACCGCGAACGCGCCGAAGCCGCCGCCCGTGATCCGATGGCGGTGGTCGAGCCCCAGGCCGCACCGCTGGCCCCGGAACCCTCGGTCAGTGAATCGCCCCGCCTGCGGGGGCAGGACGGCGCGGTGAGCGAACTGCCGGCCTTCCTCGGCCGCCCCGCGGCGGCCAGCGAAGAGGCTCCCGCCGACGAGGCCAAAAAGCCCCGCCGCCGCCGCGCCCCGCGCAGCTTCGAGGGCGGCGAGGACGCCAAGCCCGAGACGGAAGAGGCTTAGGCTCTCATCCGCTCATCCCGGCGAATGCCGGGACCCAGATGACAGAACTCGCTTCCCACAGGTGAGCAGCAGGACCCTTTGATCTGGGTCCCGGCAGTCGCCGGGATGGGCGGGTATGTGAACCCGTCAGTTCGCGGATTTTTCAACCATCCCCGCCGCTGCCTCCAGCGCCCCGATCAGGGCCGGGACGCAGCAGGCGTTGAGGAAGTGGTCGCCCGCGGGAACCGCGACCATCGCCGTGGGCGCCATGCCGCGGCTGGCCGCCAGGGCCCGCGCGGAGGCGAGCGGCACGAAGGTGTCGGCCTCGCCATGCAGCACCACCACCGGGATCGTCAGCCCCGTCAGGGCCGCCCGCGCTGCGGGCAGCTGCGGCGCCTGGCCTTTCACCTCGGCGATGGAGTTCTTCAGGTCCCGCGGCAGCATCGGCCGGACCATGCCGCCAAGGCCCGTCAGCCGTTTCGCCGTCCGGCCCCGCTCGCCATAGAAGGGGCTCATCAGCACCAGGGCCTGGACCTTGTCCGGATAGCGCTGGGCCATCAGGGTCGCGATCGGCGCGCCATAGGATTGGCCGACGAGGATCACCTTCTGGCCCGGCGCTCCATCGAGCAATGCCGACAGGGCCTGGGCCTGGTCGCTGATCGAACCGACCACGCCCCTGGGCTCACTGAGGGCGAAACCCGGCCGGTCGGCCACGACCATGGTGAACCGCTCGGGCAGCGCCGCCAGCACCGGGGCCCAGAATTCCGACCAGGACGGGGTGCCGGTAATCACCACCACCTTCCACGGCGCGGCCCGCGGCGTCTCCAGCGCCGACAGCTTCCACGGATGGCCGGCGGCCTGAACGCCGACGCGCTCCATGGTTCCGGCCGGATAGTCCGCCGAAGTCGGATAGCGTTCGACCTCGGCCGACATGCAGCTGGACAGGGCGACGGCGGTGAGAAACGCGGCGAGGGATCGGACGATGGGGCGCAAGGCGAACTCCTTCGCCCTCATAGCTACGCGCCCGCAGCGACGGACTGAAGTTAAGCCTTGGTCAGATTCACAGTCGTCATCCTGGGCCCTGTGCCCAGGACCCCTCTCGACGCGTTTCGTCCGTGCGTCCTTCGACACGCAGCCTTCGGCTGCTGCTCAGGATGACGCGCATAGGTGTTCGTCATCCTGAGCAGCGCTCGAAGAGCGCATGTCGAAGGACGCACGATGGGAACGGTTCGGAGGGCTCTCCGGCCAGCGCTCAGGATGACGGTGGTGGGTTACTCCGCCGCGACCCGCGCCGCGCTGGTCAGCATGCCGTTCAGCCGGCCGCGGATCAGGTCCTCGGCCTCGGAGATGATCCGGTCGACCAGGTCCTTGCAGGTCGGGATGTCGTGGATCAGGCCCTGGATCATGCCGGCCGACCAGATGCCGCCGTCGGTGTCGCCGTTGGCCAGGGCGTCGCGGCCCCGGGTGCCGGCCACCAGGTGCATGACGTCCTCGAACTTGGCCCCGCCGGCCCGTTCGATCTCGACCACCTGCTGGCTGACCTGGTTGCGCATCACCCGGGCAGTGTTGTGCAGGGTGCGGAAGATCAGGTCGGTCTGGCGCTCGTCGTTGGCGACCATCTGTTCCTTGAAGGCCATCGGAATGGGCGCTTCCTGGGTGACGCAGAAGCGGGTGCCCATGTTGATGCCGTCGGCGCCAAGCGCCAGGGCCGCGACCAGCCCGCGCGCGTCGCCGAAGCCGCCCGAGGCGAGCATCGGGATCTTCACCTTGTCGGCGGCGGCCGGGATCAGGACCAGGCCGGGGATATCGTCCTCGCCCGGGTGGCCGGCGCATTCGAACCCGTCGATGGAGATGGCGTCCACCCCCATCCGCTCGGCGCTCAGGGCGTGCCGCACGGCGGTGCATTTGTGAATGATCTTGATGCCGTGCTGCTTGAAGTGGTCGACGTGTTCCTGCGGCTTGTAGCCGGCGGTCTCGACCATCTTGATGCCGCTCTCGATGATCGCGGCGCGGTATTCGGCGTAGGGCGGCGGCTTGATCGCCGGCAGGATGGTCAGGTTCACGCCGAACGGCTTGTCGGTCAGGTCCCTGGTCCGCTGGATTTCCTTCGCAAGGTCTTCCGGCGTCGGCTGGGTCAGGGCGGTGATGAAGCCCAGCGCCCCGGCGTTGGCCACGGCGGCGACCAGCTCGGCCTTGCCGACCCACTGCATGCCGCCCTGGGCGATGGGATGCTCCACCCCGAACAGCTCGGTGAAGCGGGTCTTGATGGCCATGGGGGTTCCTCTCCCGAACATCTGTTTGAGAGACACTGGGCCATGT
>JACRBD010000363.1 GCA_016234625.1 Caulobacterales bacterium
CATCGCGGCGGCGACGGGGCCATCCGGCGGATCCGCTTCCTGGCGCCGATGGAAAGCGCCCTGCTGTCGTCACGCCGAAGCCACAGTCCGCAGGGAATCTGCGGCGGCGGCCCGGCCCTCCCCGGGCGCCAGCGTTTGATAACCGCTGATGGCGCTGTAAGGGAACTTAACGGCTGCTTCTCGATTTCCGTGCGGCCAGGCGACGTCGTCGAGATCGAAACCCCGGGGGGCGGTGGTTTTGGTCGCAAGACCGACGCCGGCGCCTGACGCAACTGTACCAGGACCCTGAATGGCCCCGCTTCTCTTCGCTCTCGCCCTGATCCTGCAGGACGCGCCCGCCGAGGCGGCGCCGTCGCCGGACGCGCCGATGGCCACGGCCGTGCCGCGCAAACAGGCCGCCGCGCCCCTGCCGATCCAGGGCGGCGCCGTTTCCGCCCCGACCGACGACTACGGCTATGTCGGATGGTGCTACGGGGCCATCTCCAGCTACGTGGAGCTCTACGACCGGGCCATGCCCGAGGTGATCCGCATCGAGCGCGCCTGGCCAACGCCCAGCACCGAAGAGAACATCGCCCAGGTCTATCCGGCCCAGCGCGAGGAGGGAAAACGCAACCTCGTCCTGTTCGCCCGCGCCATGCAGGCCGCGGAAAAGGCCAGTCCAACCCCGATCCAGGACCAGGGCGCCGACGCGGTTCGACGCGGCCGGGCCATGTGGACCGGCGCCACCAGCGTGCCCAAGGCCCAGCTGGCGCAATTCTGGATGTCCTGGTCGCCGCCGGCCAAGTGCGAGGAAACGGCCAAGGCCCTGGAGGCGAAGAGCCTGCTGTTCGGCCAGGCCCTGAGCTACAACGCCAACGGCGGGACGCCGGTGGTCGCTCCGCCGCCGGCGGAGGCTCCGCCCGGCATGGCGCCAGCTAGTCCGTCCGGCGCCGGATCGGCGGCGCTGGCGCCCGCTGAGCTCGAGCCTGCCCTCGCTTTGGTGGCAACACCGGAAGCCCCCGCCGAAGCCATGCCGTCGGGTGAGACGCTGATGGTCGAGACCACGCCCATGCCCAGCGACGACCCCGAGGTGGAACTGCAGGGGGATGATTCGGCGGGGCCGACGGAACCGATCATTGACGCCGCGGCCTTGTCCGCCGGCGCGCCTGCGGCGGAGGGTGATCAGGTTATCACCGTCGGCGCCGACCCTGATCGCGTGCGGGCGGCGCCGACAGACGGCATCGCCGAGGCCCCGCCGACGGCCATCGACGACCTGCTGCCGACCGAGGAAGCCGCGCCTGAGGCTTTCGTCGCCGAGCCGGAGCCGGTCGCCGCCCCCCCCGCGCCGCCCGTCGAACCCGCCACGCCCGCGCCGCCCAAGCGCAAGCGCGGTCTGAAGGAAACGCTGCAGGGCATGCGCGGCCCGCAGTAGGTGCGGAGCCAGTTTGCGTGGTTCGACCCCCGGATCCAGTCCGGGGGGTCTGCGACCGCTGCTCACCATGACGAACGTAAATGCACGTCATCCTGAGCAGCCGCGAAGCGGCGTGTCGAAGGACGCAGAGTTAGGCCGCCGCGCCCCGCGCCTCGGCGCCCGGATCGTAGCTCAGGATCGGCGAGAGCCAGCGTTCCGCCGTCGCCAGGTCCCAGCCCTTGCGCCGCGCGTAGTCGGCCACCTGGTCGCGGTCGATGCGGCCGACGCCGAAGTAGTGGGCGTCCGGGTGGCTGAAGTAGAGGCCGCTGACTGCCGCCGCCGGACTCATGGCGAAGCTTTCGGTCAGTTTCATTCCGGTCTGAGCCTCGGCGTCCAACAGCTTGAACAACGTGGCTTTTTCGGTGTGGTCCGGCTGGGCCGGATAGCCCGGCGCCGGACGGATGCCGCGGTACTTCTCACCGATGAGGTGATCGAGGTCGAAGGCCTCGTCCGGGGCATAGCCCCACAGCTCGATCCGCACCCGGTGGTGCATGGCCTCGGCGAAGGCTTCCGCCAACCGGTCGGCCAGGGCGGCGGCGAGAATGGCGGAATAGTCGTCACCCGCGTCCTTGAAGCGTTTGGCGACCTCCGGTTCGCCGTGGCCGGCGGTGACCGCGAAGCCGCCGATCCAGTCGGCCGGGCCGCCGATCGGCGCGATGAAGTCCGACAGGGCCAGGTTGGCCTTGTCGCCGCTCTTGGCCATCTGCTGACGCAGGGTGTGCAGCCGGGTCAGTTCCGTGGTCCGGCTCTCGTCGGCATAGACCACGATATCGTCGCCGTCGGCCTGGGCGGGCCAGAAGCCGACCACGCCGCGCGCCTCGAACCAGTTCTCCTCGACGATCCTGGCCAGCATGGCCTGGGCGTCCTTCCACAGGTCGCTGGCGGCATCGCCGACCACGTCATCGGTCAGAATGTCCGGGAACCGCCCGACCAGCTCCCAGCTGGCGAAGAAGGGGGTCCAGTCGATGTATTTCGCGAGTTCTTTCAGATCGTAGGAGTCAAAGGCTCGCGTGCCGGTGAAGCTCGGCTTCGGCGGCGGTGACTCGACCAGTTCGATTGCGAACCGATTGGCGCGCGCCTTGGCGATGGGCGTGCGGGTTTTCTGCTCCTGGCCCCGGGCGAACTGTTCGCGGACCCGGACATAGTCCTCGCGGGTCTGGGCCTCGAAGGCGGCCCGGTCGGTCTTCGACAACAGCTGCGAGACCACGCCGACCGCCCGGCTGGCGTCCAGCACATAGGTGGTCGAGGCCGCGCGGTAGGACGGAGCGATCTTCACCGCCGTGTGGGTCTTGCTGGTGGTCGCCCCGCCGATCAGCAGCGGAATGTCGAACCCGCGCCGTTCCATCTCCGAGGCGACAAACACCATCTCGTCCAGCGACGGGGTGATCAGGCCCGACAGGCCGATGATGTCGACATTGCGGGCCTTCGCCTCGTCGAGGATCCGGTCGGCCGGGACCATCACCCCCAGGTCGATGACCTCGTAGTTGTTACACTGCAGAACCACGCCGACGATGTTCTTGCCGATGTCGTGGACGTCGCCCTTGACCGTGGCCATGAGGATGCGGCCGGCCTGTTCGCGCGGCTTGCCCTCCTTCTCGGCCTCCATGAACGGTGTCAGCCAGGCCACCGCCTGCTTCATCACCCGGGCCGACTTGACCACCTGGGGCAGGAACATCTTCCCGGCCCCGAACAGGTCGCCGACGATGGTTATCCCGTCCATCAGCGGGCCTTCGATGACGTGCAGCGGCCGCTCGACGCCCAGCCGCGCCTCCTCGGTGTCGGCCTCGATGAACTCGGTGATCCCATGGACCAGGGCGTGGGCCAGCCGCTCGGCGACCGGCAGCGCGCGCCAGGCCTGGTCGGCGACCTGGACCTTCGACCCGTCGCCCTTGTACTTCGGCGCTAGGTCCACCAGCCGCTCGGTCTGGGAACCACCCGCCTTTGGTCGCCGGTTGAGGATCACATCCTCGACCGCCTCGCGCAGCTCCGGCTCGATGTCGTCATAGACCGGCAGGTCGCCGGCGTTGACGATGCCCATGTCCATGCCGGCGTTGATCGCGTGGTACAGGAACACGCTGTGGATCGCCCGGCGCACCGGCTCATTGCCGCGGAAGCTGAACGACACGTTCGACACCCCGCCAGACACCCGCGCGAGCGGCAGCAGCTGCTTGATGCGCCGTGTCGCCTCGATGAAGTCGACGGCGTAGTTGTCGTGCTCCTCGATCCCCGTCGCCACGGCGAAGATGTTGGGGTCGAAGATGATGTCCTCGGGCGGGAAGCCGACCTGGTCGACGAGGATGCGATAGGCCCGCTCGCAGATGGCCACCTTGCGGTCGGCGGTGTCGGCCTGGCCCTCTTCGTCGAAGGCCATGACGACCACGGCGGCGCCGTAGCGCAGACATTGCTTCGCCTGGGCGATGAACTCCGCCTCGCCGGCCTTCATCGAGATCGAGTTGACGATGGCCTTGCCCTGCACGCAGCGCAGGCCCGCCTCGATGATCTCCCATTTGGAGCTGTCGATCATCACCGGCACGCGGGCGATGTCCGGCTCGGCGGCGATCAGGTTGAGGAAGGTGACCATGGCCGCCTTCGAATCCAGCAGCCCCTCGTCCATGTTGATGTCGATGACCTGGGCCCCGGCCTCGACCTGCTGGCGGGCCACCGACAGGGCGGCGGCATAGTCGCCCTCGGCCACAAGTTTGCGGAATTTGGCCGAGCCGGTGACGTTGGTCCGCTCACCGATGTTGACGAAGACGGGACGCATCAAGTGGCCTTTGAATTTCGGACAAGCCCGGGCAGGCCGTCGATGGAGGTTGCGTTGCCCTCATAGCGCCGCTCGCGCCACTCGGCCTCGGGGCGATGGTCGACATGGCGGCGCAGCTGCTCACGCTCGCCCTTGAAGTCCATGAACGGGACTCCCCAGCCACAGCTGTCGGCGATGCGGTCGATGTGGATGGTGATCACCGAGCGGGCGCGCTCGAAGGCCGGGAACAGGGCCATCTTTTGGGCGAACCCCGGCTCGTCGAAGTTCACCGCCTCGCCGCGGCCGTACAGGCGCAGGATGCTGGCCGGTCCCTCGAAGGCGCAGAACATCAGGGTGATGCGGCCATTCTCGCGGACATGGGCCAGGGTCTCGATGCCCGATCCACCCAGGTCCACATAGGCCACCGTGTGGGGATCGATCACCACCAGGCTGTCGTAGCCCTTGGGCGAGACGTTCACCGAGCCCTCGGCCGACAGGGGCGCGGTGGCGACGAAGAACAGCTTCTGCGCCTTGATAAAGGCGATCAGGCGATCGTCGAGGGCGTCATAGGTCGCGGCCATCTACGCCTCCACCGGCGGTTCGCGTCCGGCCAGGGCCAGGCGGCGGGACAGGATCGCCTGCGGCGCGCCGGCGGCGACCAGGCCGGGCCAGCACTTCGGATCGAGGGCGCGGTGCTCGACGAGGGTCGCCACCAGCCGCGACAGGGTGGCGATGTCGGCGGTCGCGGCGATCTTCACCACCAGCGCGCCGGACAGCACCTTGGCCGGCACGGCGGTGGTCGCCGGCACGCCCGCCCGGGCGCAGGCGGTGACGAACGCCGCGCCGAGCGAGAACAACGCCGCGTCGCTGACGGCCCGGCGGCTCAGCCGGCTGCGGATATCACGCAGCATCTCGGTTTCGACGGGACCGAGGGCCAGGACGGACTTGAGCGCGGTCATTTGCCGTCGCCTTCAGCTTGAAGGCGATAGTCGCGACCCCTGTCTGGGTCGAGCCCTTGCAAGCACCGCTCACCGCCGCATTGGCCAACGCGAAGGCGCAAGTCGTGTTCGCCGATGATCTTTTCCGGCGTGAAATCGTTGACCGACATCGGCCTATGAAGACGAATTTCCGATGGCCATCTTTGGACAGTCCACGTTCCCTGATTGACGGCGAAAGGCTTCGTCTCGCCGATCAGGTAGAACTTCTGGACATAGTGTCCGTCCGCGGTCAGCTCCAAATGATCCTGGCCATTGCCCATTTCCGGACCCAGATAGCGCCCAGTCGCGCTTTCCGGCGAAACCGAACAACTCGCCAGCCACAGCGCCGCGATCGCGATAGAGACTGGCGCTTTCATCACGCCAGCTCGAACGCTTCCAGCCCGGCCAGTCGCATGGCGGTCGGGCGCTCGGGGATCGCGCGGGGGGCCATGCCGGCCACCGACCGGGCGACATGGGCGATATGGTCGGGGGTTGTGCCGCAGCAGCCGCCGACGATGTTGACGATGCCGCTTTCGGCCCATTCGTGCAGCGAACAGGCGGTCTCGTGCGGCTCCTCGTCGTACTGGCCCATGGCGTTCGGCAGGCCGGCGTTGGGATAGGCCGCCACCAGGGTGTCGGCGATGCGCGACAGCTCGGCGATGTGCGGCCGCATCAGGTCGGCGCCCAGGGCGCAGTTCAGGCCGATGGCGAACGGCTTGCAGTGGCGCACGCTGTTCCAGAAGGCCTCGACCGTCTGGCCCGACAGGGTGCGGCCGGACCGGTCGGTGATCGTGCCGCTAATCCAGATCGGCAGCTCTTCATGCCCCTCGTCGCGCAGATCGAGGATCGCCTTGATCGCCGCCTTGCAGTTCAGGGTGTCGGTGATGGTCTCGATCAGGAACAGGTCAACCCCGCCCTCGTAGAGACCCCTCACCTGCTCGCGGTAGGCCTCGTAGACCTGGTCAAAGGTCACCGTGCGGGCGCCGGGATCGTTCACGTCCGAGGACATCGACAGCATGACGTTCAGCGGCCCGATCGAGCCGGCGGCGAAGCGCGGCCTGTCCGGCGTCTTCGCGGTCCAGCGGTCGGCGGCGGCGCGGGCCAGCTTCGCGCCCTCGAGGTTGATGTCGTAGGCGGCGCTTTCCAGGCTGTAGTCGCGCTGGGCGATGGTCGTGGCGCTGAAGGTGTTGGTCTCGCTGATGTCGGCGCCGGCTTCGAAATAGGCATCGTGAAGGTCGGCGATGATGTCCGGCCGGGTCAGGCAGAGCACATCATTGTTGCCGCGCAGGTGTGCGTTGTGGCCGGCGAAACGCTCGCCGCGGAAGTCCTCCTCGGTCAGCCCCCGGCGCTGGATCATCACGCCCCAGGAGCCGTCGAGGACGAGGATACGTTCCTTGGCCGCCTGCTTGAGAGCGGCGATGCGGTCTTGCCGGGTCATGGCGCGGCCTTCTGCTGGCGGGCGAGTTCAGCCTCGAATTCGGCGCGCGAGGCGGCGACGCGACGGCCGAGCTCCGCGGGATCGACGAACGGGCTGGGCTTGCCGGGCGCCCGCGCCGCCAGCTTGCCGGCGAAGCCGAACTGCTCGGGGTGGGGGGCGAGGAAAACGTCCGCCTTCATACCGGCCAGCCGGGTGAAGGTGGCCTGATAGTCGGCGACGATGACCGGATACTGCGGTCTGGGCGCAAGCCGGTTGGCGGCGACCGTGGTGCTGCACAGGATGATCGCCTTGCGCACCACACCGTCGATCTTCACCGGGAAGGTCCAGGTGGTGCAACCCGGCGTGTGGCCGGGGGTCACGTGGGCGGTAAGCGTGACGCCGCCAAGGGTCACGGTATCGCGGTCCTTGAGCACATGGTCGACCTTGACCGGCGGGAACCGCAGCCAGGCGACGTCCTCCGAGCCCGGATAGACGCCTCTCTCGAGGAGCGGCTTGTCGCCCGCGCTGGCCAGCAGGCCCGCGCCGGTGTCCTTCTTCAGCCGGGCCAGGCCCGCGGCATGGTCGAAGTGGGCATGAGTGTTGAGCAGAATGTCGACGTCAGACAGCTTGAAGCCCAGCGCCCTGATGTTGGCCTCGATGGCCGGGACGTTCTGCTCCATCGTGCCGTCGATCAGGATCAGCCCCTTGGGCGTGACGATCAGGTACGCCGCCAGGCCCTCGGAGCCGACATAGTAGAGGTTGTCGCCGATCTTCACGGGCGCCGCCGGCTTGATCCAGGACGGCGGCAGGGTCTGGGCGATGGCGACGCCCGCGACCACAGCCGCGGCGGCCAGGGCAAGCCAGAGGCGCTTCATGCGGCGGCCTCCTTCGGCGACAACGGGGTCTCGCGCACGCCGAGCACCCGGCAGATGGCGTAGACCAGATCGGCCCGGTTGAGGGTGTAGAAGTGGAAGTCGCTGAAACCTTCCTCGGCCAGCCTGGCGCACATCTCCGCCGCCACCGAGCCGGCGATCAGGCGGCGGGTCTCGGGGTCTTCGTCCAGCCCGTCGAACAGCCCGCTCAGCCAGGCCGGCAGGGGAATGCCGCAAGGCTCGGCCATGCGCTGGAGGCCTCTGAAGTTCGACACGGGCATGATCCCCGGCGAGATGGGGATCGTCACGCCGGCCTTGCGCACCCGCTCCATGAACCGCAGGAAGGTGTCGATATCGAAGAAGAACTGGGTGATCGCCCGGGTCGCCCCGGCGTCGACCTTGGCCTTGAGCACGTCGATGTCGTGATCGATGCCCGGGCTTTCCGGGTGGACCTGCGGATAGAGACTCACCGAGACCTCGAACGGCGCGACGGCGCGGATGCCGGCGGTCAGTTCGGTCGCGTTGGCGTAGCCGTCGGCGCGTGGCTCATAGGCGCCGCCGAGCGACCCTGGCGGGTCGCCACGCAGGGCGACGATGTGGCGGATGCCGCTCTCCCAGTAGTCGCGGACGACCTCGTCGACCTCCGCGCGGGAGGCGCCGACACAGGTCAGGTGGGCGGCGGGTCGCAGGCTGGTCTCGTCGAGCATGCGCTTGACGGTGCGGTGGGTCCGCTCGCGGGTCGATCCGCCGGCGCCGTAGGTCACCGAGACGAACGAGGGGTTCAGCGGTTCCAGCCTGCGGATGGCGGTCCAGAGGCTTTCCTCCGCCTGCTCGGTCTTGGGCGGCGAGAACTCGAAGGAAACGCGCACGCCATGGTCGGCGCCGCCGGCGCGGGCGACAGGCCCCAGGGCGGATGGCGGGGTCATGCGGCGTTCCTCTCGGCCAGGGCGGGCCGGCGAGCGGTCCAGATCTTTACGGTCAGGCCAGCGTCGGACGCCGGCGGCAGGGCGGCGGCGCTCTCCAGCGCCAGTCCGGCCAGCTCCAGCCAGCGGACGATCTCTTCGTCGGAGAAGCCCAGTCGGCGATGCTGGTGCTGTTCGCGCAGCACCTCCAGGGCGTGGGGGGCGAAGTCGACGATCAGCAGACGACCGCCGACGGCGACCAGCCGGGCCGCCTCCCCAACCGCCGCGGCCGGGTCGCCGAGGTAGTGCAGCACCTGATGCACCGTCACCAGATCGGCGCAGCCGCCCGGCAGGCCGGTGGCGAAGATGTCGCCGTGCCGCAACTCGCAAGACGGCAAGCCGGCCTCGCCGACATTGACCCGGGCGATGTTAAGCATCTGCTGTGACAGGTCCAGGCCAACCGCGCGGCTGGCCCTGCCGCCCAGGAGGGTCAGCATGCGGCCAGTGCCGGCGCCCAGATCGACCATCAGTCCGACGGACCGCGATCCGACCGCGCCCTGGATGGCGGCCTCAACCTCCGCTTCGGCCACATGAAGGGAGCGAATCTCGTCCCAGTGAGCGGCGTTGCGGGCGAAATAGGCGGCGGCGTCGGTGGAACGCTCGGTCTCGACCCGTGACAGCCGCTCGGCGTCACGGCGCAGGGCGGCGTCGTCCGGATCGATCAACGCCATGATCTGGTCGGCCAGCACCCGGCCGCCGCCGTGGGCCGCCAGGCGATAGAACACCCAGGCCCCGTCCGGGAAGCGTTCGACGATGCCCGCCTCGGCCAGCAGCTTGAGGTGACGCGACACGCGCGGCTGGCTCTGGTCGAGAATGGTGCACAGTTCCAGTACTGAAAGTTCCTCGCGCGCGAGCAGGGCGAGGATGCGCAAACGGGTCGGCTCCCCGGCCGCGCGCAGGATTTCGACGACAACTCCCGACGACACTGTCATAGGGATATAAAGATATCTTTATGTGATTATGTCAAGCGACGAGCGGTCCGCAAACCATGGCTGCGGCGGCCTTGGCCCAGTCGTCGAGCGTCTCGCGCGCCACGCCGGCGCGGCTGCGGATGGCCAGGCCATGCAAGGAACTCATGGCCACGAAGGCGAGCGCCGCCACGTCAGTTCCGGCCGGCAACTCGCCCTCCGCCACCGCCCTGGCCAGGCGCGCGCCAAGCAGGGCGTCCATCTCGCGGAATGACGCCTGGAGAATCTCCCGAACCTCGGCGTCGTGGGTCGCCTCGGTCAGGGCCGTGCCGATCAGGAAGCAGCCGCGGTGATTGTCGTCGTCGCCGACGTAGATGCGCACGGCGCCCAGGTAGAAGGACTCCATCACCGTCCGCAGACCGCCCGGCAGGCCCTTGGCCGCGGTCGTGGCGCGGGTCATGCTCGCCGCCTGCTGCTTGAGGGTGGTCAGATACAGCGCCCGCTTGTCGCCGAAGGCCGCGTAGAGGCTCGGCCGGTTCATGCCCGTGGCGTTCGAAAGATCGTCCAGCGAGGTCGCGGAGAAGCCGTTCTGCCAGAAGGCGTCGCGGACAGCGGCCAGGGCCGTGTCCGGATCGTAGCTGCGCGGACGCCCCCGGGCCCGGCCCCCTGATTTTTGTACCATCTCGAATAATAACCTTGACCGCCACATATTTATGCGGAACGGTATAAAAATACTACCCCCGAAGACCGCCTCGAAGGACTCTCCCCATGGACCTGTATTTCTCCCCCCTCGCCTGCTCGCTGGCTACCCGTATCTCGTTGTACGAGGCCGGCGCCGACGCCCGCTTCCTGCGTGTCGACCTGAAAGCCAGGAAGACCGCCGACGGCGGCGACTTCCTGGCCATCAACCCCAAGGGCCAGGTGCCCGTGATCCGCACCGATGACGGCGACGTCCTGACCGAGAACGCGGCCATCCTGACCTATGTCGCCGAACAGTACCCCAGCGTCGGCGCGACGGGTTTCGAGGCCTACCGCCTGCGGGAGTGGCTGAGTTTCATCAGTTCGGAGCTGCATCGCGGCATCTTCGGCACCCTTGTGTCGCCCACTCCCTCGGCCGGCGCCAAGGAACAGGCCCGCGCCGACGCCCCGGCCCGGCTGGCCCATCTCGACGCCCATCTGAAGGGCCGTGAGTTCCTGCTGGACCATTTCACCGTCGCCGACGCCTACCTGGCCACCGTGATGAACTGGAACCAGGTCATCCGCCTCGACCTGACGCCCTTCCCCAACCTCACCGCCTGGTATCAGCGCGTCCTGGCCCGGCCGGCGGTGATGAAAGCGGTCCTTGAGGAGCAGGCGCTCTACGCGGCGGCCGCCTAGTCGCGTTCCGGCCGTCAGACGAAAGAGCCGTTGGGGTCGGAATCCTTCCGCCCCGACGGCTCGACGCCGGCCCCGCCGTTCCCTGGGGCAAACTGTCACAGCGCCCAATACACCCGTTTCGGGGAGTCGCGGCCTGGCGTTCACCGACGGGAAACGGTGCACGAGACTACCGTACCGCCAGGTTATGGAGCCGCCCGAGGACGGAACGCGCATGAAAATCTTCGCCCGACGTCGCGTCCTGGTGGTCGATGACAACGCCCACGCCCGCGCCTTCCTCGCCCAGATCCTGGGCGCGGTGGGGGTCGAGGTGACGCAGGCGGAAACCGGGCAGCAGGCATTGACCATGCTGCGCACCAGCGCCGCCGTGGACGCGGTCGTGCTCGACATGTTCATGACCCCCATGGACGGTATCGCCCTGGCGAAGGCCATCCGCGCCTCGGACAAGACCCAGGTCGCCGCCCTGCCGATCGTCATGGCCTCGGCCCAGGCCAGCGCCGAGGTTGTCCGGGGCGCGGCCGCGGCCGGAGTCTCCGGCTTCATCGCCAAGCCGTTCACCCCGGCCGCGGTGCTCAAGACACTCGCAAAGGCGCTCACGCCCCGCCCACCGGCGACGGCTCGCCCGATAGCGATCAACGCCGCGCCCTCGCACGCCGCCCCGGTCGAGGACGATCCCCAGGGGATGACCTACCTCTAGCGCAGCGAGCAAAAGAGAGTCGCCAGAGTGATATCACTTTGATATTGATACTCCCGCGCCGGATCAGCCGGCGGCAGAGGAGTCCTCCGCATGCTGGGTCCGTTCCTGAAAACGCCGCAACAGCGGCTTGTGGGCTTTGTCCTGTTCGGCGCCCTGCTCGTCGGCGGCGGCCTGCTGCTTTGGCTTCAGCCCTGAACCGGTGACAGCAACGGCTCGTCGTTGAAGAACCGTTTCAGGTTCTCCAGCGTCTGGCCGATCATCTTCGGAATGCTCTCCAGGGTGCCGCCCGCCGTGTGTGGTGTCAGCACCGTGTTGGGCACATCAGCCCAGCGCGCCGCCGGGGTCGGCTCGGTCTCGAACACGTCCAGCGCCGCCATGCCCAGCCGTCCATCCTTGAGCGCGGCGATCAGGGCGTCCTCCTCGACCACCGAGCCCCTGGCGACATTGACCAGGCAGCCACGTGGACCCAGCGCCTCGATGACTGTCCTGGAGATCAGGTGATGATTGGCCGCGTCGCCGCGGCAGCAAACGAACAGGGCGTCGCTGTCGCGCGCCAGGGCCAGCAGGCTCTGCGCCCGGGGCCAGCGGCTGTCCTTCGGGTTAGGTCCCCACCAGGAGACGGTCATGCCGAAGGGCTCGACCCGTTTGGCCACCGCTTCGCCGATGTGGCCCAGGCCGACGATGCCGGCCTTCTTGCCCATCAGGCCAGGCCGGGGCCGCATGCGCTCGGCGGGGGTCCAGCGGTCCTCGCGCACGATGCGGTCGCCAGCGACTATGCCCCGCCAGGCCGCGAGGAATGACCCGACCGCATGGTCGGCCACATCGTCGGCATTGAGCCCCTGAGAATGGGTGACGGCGATGCCATGCGCCCGGCACCAGGCCACGTCCAGGCCATCATAACCGACGCTGACGCAGGCGATCAGACCCAGCCTCGGCATCTCCGAAAGCAGATCGCGGGAGAGTTTGATCTCGCCGGCGTGGACGATGGCCTGAACCTCCCGGCCCGGCCCCTCGAGAAAGCTCAGCCGATCGGGATGATCCCACAGGCGGATGACGCGATAGGCTGGCTCCAGCGCCGCCTGCAAGGGCGCCAGCATCTCGTGCGAGAGCAGGAGGACGGGCTGGCGCGGCGTGTCTTTCATGGCGTCAGATTGCGCCGCGCCAGCCCGGCCGTCCATCGACGAGGCTGTAAATTCCCCGTCAGAGCAACCAGGCCGAGGAGGAGGCCGCCGTCGCATCGCCGTTGATCAGCAGGGTGAAGTCGGCCACGCCATCCCCGTTCACATCCAGCTGGAGAGTGGTGACGTCGGCGTCGTCGTCAAAGGACAGCACGGCCTGCCGCGCCGCGCCGGAGAACTGCGACACGAACTTGAAGGCCTGATCGCCGGCGACGTTTGCGTCCGCGTCGATGCCCCGCAGGTCGATCTGGTCGGAGCCGAAATCGACGATCAGATCGGGACCAGCGGCGGTGGAGTCGGACAGTGACTGGAAGACGAAGACATCGACGCCGTCGCCGCCTGTCAGGATATCGCCCCCCGCCCCGCCGGTGATCCGGTCCCTGCCAACGCCGCCAGACAGCTGATCATTGCCTTCACCGCCCCACAGTTGGTCGTCGCCTGAGCCGCCGTCCAGGAAGTCGTCGCCGTCTCCGCCATCGAGCCGATCCTTGCCCGACCCGCCGATCAGACGGTCCGAGCCGGCCAGACCGCTCAGCGTATCGTCGCCGCCGCCGCCGTTGATGACATCGGCCCCCGCGCCACCCGTGAGCGTGTCGGCGCTGGAGCCGCCGGTCAGCTTCAGCCCGGGCGGTGGCAGGCCGAGGAAGTTGGCCGCGGTGAACCCGCCCGGCGTCGCGTCGTTGAAGGTGATCATTGTCGCCCAGTCGGCGCCCTGGCCGTCGAGGTTGACCTCCAGCAGGGTGTCGTCGCCGGATGCGCTCAGGCGCAGATAGCCGGCGTCGAACGGATTGAGATCGCCAAGTCCGACCAGGCTCGACAGGAAGGCGGACAGGTCGATCCGGTCGCCGTTGTCGCCGACCTCGAAGTCGAGCACCCGCAGCGCGCCGGCGAAGGCGCTGGCGACACGGATCAGGTCCCGCCCCGCGCCGCCGCCGATGACGGCGCCGGCCAGGACATCAAAGGTATCCGCCCCTTCGCCGCCAAGAGCCGTGACCGTCGCGTCGCGGACCTCAAGGATGAAGGTATCGTCCCCTGCGCCGCCATTCAGGGTCAGGTCACCCGTGGCCCCGCCGGTTCGACGGGCGACCAGGGTGTCGTTGCCCGCGTCGCCGTTCAGCGTGTCGGCCCCGCCATCGATGTCCTCCAGCTGATCATTGCCGTCGCCGCCGGAGACGGTGTCATCGCCCAGGCCGCCGCGCAGGACGTTGGCCGCCGCATTCCCGGTGATCGTGTCATTGCCGTCGCCGCCGGTGGCGTTCTCGATCGTCACGCCGTTGGCGATCGTGTAACCGCCGTAGACGCCGTAGGCGTAGGACAGCCAGCCGCCGCCGCCGTATTCGTACTTCAGCGTCGCGGCGCGCAGGTCGATGGTCGCGTCCCTGGTCCCCATGTAGACGATGGCGTCCGTGCCGCCGGCGTCCCAGATGCAGGAATAGAAGGTCCCAGCCACGTTCTCGTCATCGATCACATAGGTGTCGTCGCCGGTCGCGTAGTCCTCGTTGACGCCGTACTTGTCCTGGATGGCCGCCACGTCGAAGGCCATCAGGTTTCCCAGCCAGCCAAACGGATCGGTGGTTTCGGCCTGGCCGTAGGGCGACTTCTGCCATCCGTCCTCATAGGACATCATGGTGTAGATGCTCTGGTTCAGGTCGAAGTCGCCGTTGGTGTAGTCGAAGGCCGGACCGTCGGATTCCACGCCGCGCATGACGCCAGAACGGCCGCCGTTGTCGTGCGGATGGGCGAGGCTGTGGCCATGGCCCATTTCATGGATCAGGGTGGTGAAGGTGAAGCCGCCGGGGGCCAGGCCCTCCTCCGTCCAGCGCTCGTCGAGGGCGTTGAACTCGCCGCGGCCCTCGTTCTCCTCGTCCGGCGGGCTCATGCGGCCCAGCAGGCTGACTCCCGGCCCCGGCGTGCCGTTGTAGGTGACGAAGACAAAGTCGGCCTCGGCCCGGTTGTCCACCTCGACATAGATGATGTCGGCGACGTTCTCATAAGCGTCGAAGGCCAGGTTGAGGGCGTTCTCTTCCCAGTCCGACCAGCCCTTGGCGACCATGGTATCGGTGGTGCCAGGCGTCGTCGGATCCTCGTCGATGAACACGTCGCCGGCCTTGGCCAGATAGTAGGTGATGACGTTCTTGCCGACGATCCCGTAGGGATTGGCGCCCACGCCAGTGAAGGCGTTGCCGGTCACCCGCGGGCCTTCCTGGCCATCGGGGTTGCGCGAAGAACCGTCGACCTGCGAACCCCAGTCGATGGCATAGAGCGGGCTGTCGGGCGAATAGTAGGGCTGGTAGCTGTAGCCGTCGGCTTGGCGGGCAAACAGCTCGTAGTCACCGACCATGTCGCCGTCGGTCCCGTCGTCGGGCACGTTGTCGAAAGCGCGCGCGTTGACGAAGTAGGTTCCGGTGTATTCGGCAGTGAAGGTCATCAGCACGTCCAGGCCCGAGGGCGTGTTCGGACCGCCGCCGTCAGCGCTGACGATCAGGGTGCCGGCGGCGTCGTAGATCTCGACGTAGCAGTCGGCCAGCGGCACCAAATTGGGGCCGCCCGCCTTCAGGTACATGCCGATCTCGTAGGACTGGCCCTCGACCAGGTTGATGCGGAAGAAGTCCTGGTCGCCGATCGTGTCGATGGTCGAGATGATGCTCGGACCGCCCACCACAAGCGTCGCGGTTGTCGAGGTGTCCGCGGGCTGCATATCGACCGTGATCAATGTCGAGGGCGTTGCGGCCGGCGTGGGCCGCAGCACGCCGACGCCGTCAGGCTCGAAGGCGGTCGCGCCCTCGCTGAAGCCGGAAACCGATTTCATGCAGGACGGGCAGCCGCAGCGGAGGGTCATGGTCAGCTCGCCGCCGTCCGGGACGATCGACAGGGTTGGCGTCGCCAGGGCGGACAGATGGGTCGCCTCCGTCCAGTCGTTGGCGGCCCCGTCGAGCCACCGCAGCGCCGCGTGCGCGGAGCGCGGCGCGGCGATGTCGCTTGAGGAGTCGAGCACGCCTTCAAGCGGGGAGAAGGACGCAAAGTCGCGCAACGCCGCGAGTCCGAACCGATAGGCCATTGAATTTCCCTCCTGGAGAGGTCGGCCGCGTCAGCAGGCAATCAAGCCGCTGAACACAGGTCGACCACGTCACCTGAAACCCCAACGATGACGGTCGGCGGTTTCATCCCGGACGCGCCGGGATTCTTGCTGCTGGGATGAAGACCTGCCCGCAAGGCGTGCGCGTCGACCTGAACGGTTGCCCTTTCGGGTTTCCCTGAAGCCATGGCGCGGAGCCCTCCAGCAGGGGCTGAAGCGCGCGGCGTATCCGGCCATCCGGAGACCCGCGTTCAGCGAGCTTGTCTGGCGCCGTTAACGTCGTTTCATTTGAAACCGTTCCCGGGCGAACGAAAATTCACTCGGGTGAGGGCGGCATTCCGGGCCTAGTATATTGATGCGGTTGAGAATTCTGTCTTGGGCCACCCGGCTGACGCCGACCGGGCCGCCCCGCACCGGTCATCACGATGTTTCGCCATCTGGCCGCTTCTCGCGGATGGGCGGCGGCGCACGCCCCGCCGACCGGAGTCCAGATAGCCCCCTCCCCGATACGGGTTACCCATTTTGCCGCATGTGCCGCGCGGGCGACCTATGGTTTCCTTGGGTGCGGGGGAAACGGTCATTTGAGCGACAAGGATTCAGTGTCGCGGTCACTACAGGCCGAGCAGCGGCGGCTGGCGCTCTGACTGTTCCAGTATGTGCTCGACGAGGCGGGCCGGCTGGCTCGCGAGCACGACGGCGACCTTGTCCGGGGCGTGGTGCAGATCGCCATCGCTCAGGCCACCCGCCCCTCCGACGGCGCCGATCCGGACAGGCCAGGCGTCTCAACTCGCGCGGTCAGCGTGCGCGCCATCGGCCAGTCGCTGGGCCTTCCTTATGAAACCACGCGCCGCAAGGTGGTCGAGTTGGAGGAAGCCGGCCTCTGCCGACGGGTCAGCGCCTCGGGAGTGGCGGCAATCCCGCCCCCCCGCGACCAGGCCTTCCACGATGCCTGCGACGCCAGCTGGCGGTCCCTGCGCGCCGCGATCGTCGGGCTGACCGCGACCGGCTTCGACTACCGGATGCTGGAGGGGATTTCTGCCCAGGCCGGCCCGCCGCGAGGCCTGCCCTTGCCCGAAGCGGTGGCGAGTCTCAGCCAGGCCTTCCTGCTGCGGGTTCTTGAAAGCGCCGCGACGCCGCACGGCTCGATCACGGACGCCGCCATCATCACCGCCATGCTGATCGCCAACGCGGACGGCCTGGCGCGCGATCCCGAGCTGGCCCGCAAATACGCCGGCGCCGGCGCCCCGCCCCCGGACAGCCTGCGGCGGCCAGCGACCATCGCCGAGATCGCCGAGCGGCTGGACATGACCCGCGAAACCGTCCGCCGTCGGGTGAACCGCTTCGTCAAGCTTGGCTGGGCCGTCCGGGTCACCGGTGGCCATCTATTCTCAATGGAACGCCAGCAGGCGCCGGAAGTGCTGCAAACCGGCCTGGCCAGCGCCCACCGGTTCCTGCAACTGCTCCAGGCCCTGCGCCAGCTCGGCGTCGACCTGAACAACCCCTCCGCAGCTTGAGAACACCAGCCACTTAAGCCGCCGAAAAGGCCGGGCCCGGCGCCAGTGATGATGGTCAGTCCAGCATCCAGCCGTCCGAAGCCGGGACCCAGCCACCGCCGAGACCCCGGTGGAGCACCTCCTGGCCCGGAATTTCCAGCGGCGCCGCGGCCGGCGCGACCGCCTGGCTCTTGACCGCGAAGGGCAGCGGGATCGCCGCCGGGGCGATGACCAGGTCGGCCTCGGTGATGTTGGCCGCCGTCGCGTTCCTGATCAGCACCGTCGAGCTGTCGCTAAAGGTCATCAAGACATTCAGCCCGGACTGCACAACGCTGGCGTAGCCGCCGAACGCCGTGGCGTCGATCAGGTCGACGCCGTCCTCGAAGTCATTGATGGTGTCGGCGCCGCCGCCGGCCGTGAACACGAACACATCGGCCCCGGCCCCGCCGGTCAGGCTGTCGGCCCCCGTTCCGCCGATCAGGATGTCGTCGCCGTC
>JACRBD010000352.1 GCA_016234625.1 Caulobacterales bacterium
ACGGGCTTCGCCCGCCGCGGCGCGGCAGCCCGAAGGGCTGTCCTTGACTTCAACCGGCCCCCGAAAGGACCATTCCATCAAGCGCTCAAGGGGCGCTGTGATCAGGGCCAGCCTGAGTCCGGACCCTAGCGCCGCGCGCGGATCTTCGGGCTGGGTGGGTCGCTGAAGAAATGGCCGGCGAGGCCGAGTTTGGCGTTGCAGGCCGGGCAGCGGACTTCCTGGTCCTCGGGCTCGCTGCCCGTCAGCACCACGGCCGCGCCGCAGGGCTTGCACTTCCACCGCTGCTCCTTTGGAGCGGGCGGGGGCGCCGCCTTGGGCGCGGGCGGGAACTTCAGGCTGAGGATCGGCCTGCGGGGGGCGTCGGTCATGGGATCACGAAGGTCACGGCTGGAAACGGTCCGCTAGCAAGAACCGCGCTCAGGCTTGTGACAGGTCCGCAATCGCCGCGAAAGTCGGCGCCCGTATCAGGCGGCTTTCTTCAGCGCGGCCTTGGGCACGGGGTTCGAAAACACCATCGCCTCGTCGTTCACCGAGCCGAACTTCAGCGCCATCAGGTCGCGGGCGTAGTTCTGGTGCAGCTTCCACGGGGCCCTGGAGCCCTGCTTCGGGAACCGGCCGATGGTCCGCTGGACATAGCCCGAGGAAAAGTCGAGCCAGGGTTCTTCCTGGATCGAGGGATCATTGCGGCGGGCGGTGGCCTGGCGCAGGCCGGTGCGGCTCATGTGGTTGAGCAGGCGCGTGACGTACTCGCAGGTCAGGTCGCACTTCAGCGTCCAGGAGGCGTTGGTGTAGCCGAACGACGAGGCCATGTTGGGCACGTCGCTGTACATCATGCCCTTGTAGCTCAGCGTCTTGGCCGGCTCGACCACCTGGCCATCGACCACCAGCTCCAGCCCGTTGAACACTTCCAGGTTCAGACCCGTGGCCGTGACGATGACGTCGGCCTCGAGGGTCGCGCCCGACTTCAGCTTCAGACCCTTGTCGGTAAAGGTCTCGATATGGTCGGTGACCACCGAGGCCGCGCCGCTCTTGATCGCGTCGAACAGGTCGGCGTCCGGCACCAGGCAGAGGCGCTGATCCCAGGGATTGTAGGTCGGGGTGAAGTGGGTGGCGACGTCGTAGTCAGGGCCCAGCTGCTCGCGGACCATGCCCAGCAGCCGTTCCTTGGTCTTGGCCGGGTTCTTCCGCGCCAGATTGTAGAACACCATGTTGAGCAGGACGTTCTTCCAGCGGGTCACGCCATAGGCGGCCATCGGCGAGAGCTTGGTGCGCAGCCAGTTGGCGATGGAGTCCTCGGCCGGGCGCGAGACCACATAGGTCGGCGAGCGTTGCAGCATGATTACGTGGGCGGCCTGTTTGGCCATCTCGGGGACCAGGGTCACGGCGGTGGCGCCGCTGCCAATGACCACGACCTTCTTGCCGCTGTAGTCGAGGTCTTCCGGCCACTTCTGCGGATGGACGATGGCGCCCTTGAAGCTGTCCATGCCGGCCCAGTCGGGGGTGTAGCCCTCGACGTAGCTGTAGTAGCCGCCGCACAGGAACAGGAAGTTGCAGGTGAATTCGAGGGTCTGGCCGGCCTTGTCGACCTCGACGGTCCAGGTCGCGCTCTCGGTCGACCAGCTGGCCCGCTTGACCATGCAGCCGTAGCGGATGTGCTTGTCGATGCCGTAGTGGGCGGCGGTTTCCTTGACGTACTTCAGGATCGCCGGGCCGTCGGCGATGGCCTTGGCCTCGGTCCAGGGGCGGAACGAATAGCCCAGGGTGTACATGTCGGAGTCCGAGCGGATGCCCGGATAGCGGAACAGGTCCCAGGTGCCGCCCATGGTGTCGCGCCCCTCGAGGATCACATAGGTCCGGCCCGGCGACTTGTCCTGCAGGTGATAGCCCGCCCCGACGCCGGAGATGCCCGCGCCGATGATCACCACGTCGAAATGCTCGCTCGCCATTGCGCCTGTATTCCTGAAATTGCGTCTCATTCCCCAAGGGCATTGTGCCGCTCAAACGAGCGTTTGTCTCCGATAAACTGATCGCTGATCACCCTGACGCCGTCCGGGCCATTGGCGACGCGCCCGGTCTGTGCTCGGATCGCTCGCAACAAGTCCACGGGGAGACGGCGATGAACCAGGAAGACTACGCGGCGCAGGACGCCACCGGGCTGGCGGCCCTGATCGCCGGCAAGCAGGTCAGCGCCGGCGAGGTTCTCGACGCCGCCATCGCCCGCATGGAGCAGGTCAACCCGACCCTCAACGCCGTGATCCTCGACCTGACCGACCAGGCCAGGGCGCAGCTGGCCAAAGGAACCCCGACCGGCCCGCTGGGCGGTGTGCCGTGGCTGATCAAGGACATCGGCGCCCTGGTGGAGGGGACCCCAACCACCAGCGGCTCGCGCCTGCTGAAAGACGCTGTCGCCCCCGCCGACAGCGCCATCGTCACCGCCTACCGCAAGGCCGGGCTGGTGATCTTCGGCAAAACCAACACCCCGGAGTTCGGTCTGGAGCCGGTTACCGAACCAGAGTTCTTCGGCCCGACGCTCAATCCGTGGGACCTGACCCGCACGCCCGGCGGCTCGTCGGGCGGGGCGGCGTCGGCCGTGGCGGGCGGCATCATCCCGGCGGCCCACGCCAGCGACGGCGGCGGCTCGATCCGCACGCCGGCGGCCTGTTGCGGCCTGTTCGGCATGAAGCCGTCGCGCGGCCGGGTCTCCTCCTCTCCCGCCGGCGAAGGCTGGGGCGGCGCCTCGGTGCAGCACGCGGTCACCCGCTCGGTGCGCGACAGCGCCCTGCTGCTGGACGTGATCTGCGCCCCGCAGCCGGGCGATCCCTACTACCTCGCGCCACCCGCCATGCCGTTCGCCGACGAGGTCCGCCGCGATCCCGGCAAGCTGCGCATCGGGGTAATTGCCGTCGCCCTCGACGGCGGTGAGATCGACGCCGAATGCGCCGCCGCTGTCGCCGATGTGGCAAAGCTGTGCGCGTCGCTGGGCCATTCGGTCGAGGAAGTGTCGCTCGACCTGGACTTCGCCGGGGTGCGGGACGCCGCCGGGGGCGTGATCGCCGCCAGCGTCGCCGCGACCCTCCAGGCGGTCACCGCCCAGCGTGGACGGCCGATCGAGGATGGCGAGATCGATCTGGTCACCCGGGCGATGGCCTCCCGCGGCTCGCGGGTCAGCGGGGCCGACTATGTCCTGGGCATGCAGACCCTGCACGCCGCCGGGCGGACCGTGGCCAGGGCCTACGAACAGTCCGACGTCCTGCTCAGCTCGACGCTGGGCTCACCGCCGATTCCCAAGGGGTCGCTGCGCGGGGAGCCGCTGGACCTGGCCGGCTACGGCCCCCGCCTGTTCGCCTTCATGCCCAACACCCAGCTGTTCAACGTCACCGGCCAGCCGGCCATGACCGTGCCGCTGGCCTGGAGCAAGGCGGGCCTGCCGATCGGCATCCAGTTCGCGGCGGCGATGGGGGATGAGGCGACGCTGTTCAGGCTGGCGGGCCAGCTGGAGCAGGCGCGGCCGTGGGCGGGCCGCCGGGCGCCGTTCAACGGGTAGGCCGTGCGTCCTTCGACACGCCCACTGCGTGGGCTGCTCAGGATGACGGGCATTTGTGTTCGTCATCCTGAGCAGGCCCGAAGGGCCGTGTCGAAGGACGCAACATCAGAGCCCCCAACCCACCCGCGCCGCTTCTAGCCGCGCCAGCTTCTCCGCAAGGGGAGCCCAGTCGTCCCGTTCGGCGATGGCGGCCCAGAGGGCTTCGACCTCGTCGATGAGCATTTCCTCCGGTTCGGGGGCGGCGAACATCGGGTGGTCCAGCCGCTCGGGCCGGTCGGCCTCGAAGCCGGTCAGCCGCGCGCGAAACTCGGTGAAGGCTTCGCCGCCGTAGAGACCGGCGCGCGGACCGGCCATCGCCCGGGCCTCTTCGCCACAGAACCAGTCGAAGAAGAACGGCTCCCAGCGAAGGGCCTCGCCGCCCTCGGCCAGGGCGCGGAAGGCGGCGTTGACCAGGTCGATGTCGGGGTCGCCGCCCTGCCCCTTCAGACCCAGCCGCGCCAGCATCGCCGCGCGCAGTTCGTCGCGATAGGCGGGCGCAAAGCCGTTCAGGGTTCCGATCAGGGCGTCGGAGTCGGCGACCAGCGCCAGGCAGCCGGCCAGCTGCTGCAGGTTCCAGAAGGCCGCCTCCGGCTGGCGGCCGAAGCTGTAGAGGCCGGTCTCGTCGAAATAGGCGGCGGTGAAGTTGGGGTCGTTGTGCGGCAGGAACCGCCAGGGTCCGTAGTCGAAGCTCTCGCCGGTGACGACCATGTTGTCGGTGTTGAGCACCCCATGGACGAAGCCGGCGCTCATCCAGCGGGCGGCCAGGTTGGCGGTGCGGGCGACCACCGTTTCCAGCAGGGTGACGGCGCGGTCCGGCGCGTCCGCCAGGTCCGGGAAGTAGGCGTCGAGGCAGTGGTCCACCAGCGCCCCGACATTATCCGCACGCTGGAAAAAGGCCTGCCTCTGGAACGTGCCAAAGCGGATGTGGCTGTGCGACAGGCGCACCAGCACCGCCGAGCGGGTCGGGCTGGGCTCGTCGTTGCGCTGCAACGCCTCGCCGGTCTCGATCAGGGAGAAGGCGCGGCTGGTGGGGACGCCCAGAGCCTCGAGCATGGTCGCCGCCAGAACCTCGCGCATCCCGCCCTTCAGCGTCAGCCGCCCGTCCCCGCGGCGGGACCAGGGCGTCTGTCCCGAGCCCTTGGTCGCCAGATCCAGCAGGCGGCCGGTCCCCGCCTCGCGCAGCTGGGCGAACAGGAAGCCGCGGCCGTCGCCCAGGTCAGGGTTGTAGCTGCGGAACTGGTGGCCGTGATAGCGCATGGCCAGCGGCCCCGGCTGGTTGTCCGGCAGGGCCGCGAACCGGCCGAAGTTGTTGACCCACTCCTCGTCCGTGGGCGCATCCAGCCCCACGGTCGCCGCCGCCCGCTGGTTTCGGTGGCGCAGCACCGTTTCCGGAAAGTCCGCCGCCGTCACCGGATCGGCGAACTCCGGACCGAGCTGCATGAACCGGGGATCAGGACGGTAGTCGGGCGAGACGGGCATGCTCCGCAGATGACCGTCTCACCCGGCCGGCGCAAGTCCTAGTGGGTCGGCTCGGGCTCTGTCCGGACGCTGCCGTAGCCGGTCCGCAGGGCGAGCTTTTCCATGGTCATGCTCTGCACAACGATCGAGAACATGATCACGCCCAGGGTGGCGGCAAGGATCAGGTTGCGCTCGGGGATCGCCGGCAGCGACAGCACCATGGCCATAGACAGCCCGCCCCGCACACCCGCCCAGGTCAGAACGTTGTAGAGCTTCAGCGGGATCCGGTTGCCGAACAGGCCCAGCGCCGATCCGGGCAGGGCCAGGGCGATCCAGCGCGCGGCCAGCACGATGACGGGCCCGGCGACCAGCAGGGCCAGCGCCGGCGGATCCAGCCTCAGCTCGATGGCCTTGATGCCCACCAGCAGGAACAGGACCGCGTTCATTCCCTCGTCCACCACATGCCAGAACGGCTTGATGTACTCGCGGGAGGGGGGGCTCAGGGCGCGCTTGGCCCATGATGAGGCCATGACCAGACCGGCGGCGACCACGCCCAGCGGGCCGGACAGCTCCAGATGCACCGCCACGGCATAGACCAGGGTCGCGGTGGCGACGGTGATCAGGGTCTCGGTGACCCAGTCG
>JACRBD010000027.1 GCA_016234625.1 Caulobacterales bacterium
CCGCCCCGGCGACGGCGCAGCAGGGGCGCATCGCGGTGGTCACGCCGGTCAGCGACGCCGCCCTGCGCGGCCCGGTCGGCGGCGCGCCGGCGCCGGCGGCGGAGGAAGCGCCGCTGCTCCTGCCCCTGCCGGTCCAGCCAACCTCGATCGCCTCGACATCGACCGGCGGCGCCCAGTGCCGAACGTCCTGTTCGCGGCAGTACTATTTCTGCCTCGCCGGGGAGGACGAGCGGTGCCCGCAGCACTGGAGCCGGTGCGTTTCCAGCTGCCGGTCCTGACCCCGCGTCACGGTTGACCCCCGCCTCACGCCGGCTAGGCTCTCCTGAACAACGATAAGTCAGGAGCGCGCCCGTGGCCGCCGAACGTCTGCCCAAGGCCTGCATCATCGGGGCCGGCTGCTCCGGCTTCACCACCGCCAAGCGGCTGAAGGACGTGGGCGTCCCTTACGACTGCTTCGAGATGTCCGACGAGATCGGCGGCAACTGGTACTACAAGAACCCCAACGGGATGTCGGCCTGCTACGAGAGCCTGCATATCGACACGTCCAAGTGGCGGTTGGCCTTCGAGGACTTCCCGGTCCCGGCCGACTGGCCCGATTTCCCCCGCCACGCCCAGCTGCACCAGTACTTCAAGGACTACGTCGCCCATTTCGGCCTGCGCGAGACGATCACCTTCAACACCGCGGTGGAGAAGGCCCGGCGCAACGCCGAGGGCCTGTGGGAGGTGACCCTCTCCACCGGCGAGACGCGGCTCTACGACGTCTTGTTCGTCTGCAACGGCCACCACTGGAGCCCGCGCATCCCCGACTATCCCGGCGAGTTCGACGGCGCGGCCTTCCACAGCCACGCCTATCGCGACCCGTTCGACCCGGTGGACATGCGCGGCAAGAATGTTGTCGTCGTCGGCATGGGCAACTCGGCGATGGACATCGCCAGCGAGCTGGCCCAGCGGCCGATCGCCAAGAATCTCTGGGTTTCGGCCCGGCGCGGGGTCTGGGTTCTGCCCAAATATATGAACGGCCAGCCGGCGGACAAATCGGCCCTGCCGCACTGGATGCCGCGCAGGCTGGGCCTGGCCATGGCCCGGAGCGTGATCAAGAAGACCCTGGGTCGGATGGAGGACTATGGCCTGCCCAAGCCGGACCACGAGCCGCTGGAGGCCCATCCCTCGGTCAGCGGCGAGTTCCTGACCCGGGCCGGCTGCGGCGACATCAAGTTCAAGCCGGCGATCAGGGCGCTGGAGGGAAAGAAGGTCCGCTTCGAGGACGACACGGTCGAGGAGGTCGACGCCATCGTCTTCGCCACCGGCTACGACATGCGCTTCCCGTTCTTCGACGATCCCGAGCTGGTCCCGGACGCCGACCACCAGCTGCCGCTGTTCAAGCGGATGATGAAGCCGGGCGTGCCGAACCTGTTCTACATGGCCCTGGCCCAGCCGCTGCCGACCCTGGTGAACTTCGCCGAGCAGCAGACCAAACTGGTCGCCGCCTATCTGACCGGCCGCTACCTGCCGCCGTCCGAGGCCGAGATGAAGGCGATCACCCTGAAGGACGAGGCCATCCACAAGGGCCAGTACTACGCGTCCAAGCGGCACACGATCCAGGTCGACTTCGGCATCTATTGCCACGACCTGGTCAGGGAAATCGCCCGAGGCGAAAAGCGGGCGAAGGCGGCGGGCAATGTGCTGCCGGTGAAGGCGCGGGCGGAGGCGGTCGGGGTCTAGAGAGCGGGGACATGCACTTCAGTGCGTGTCCCTTGCCGCTTCAAGCCGATGGGGACACGTACTGAAGTACATGTCCCCGTGTTACGGCCGGAACGCCCGCAGGAACGCTTGGGTGTGGAACTGGCGATAGCGCGCCTGCTCGGCCTCGTCGCCCACTGGGAGGGCGTAGCCCACCGAGCCCAGCGAGGCCTGCAGGAACGGCGCGAAGAACATCCGCGCCATGAAGGCCGGGTCGTGGCCCCTGGCCAGCTCGCCCCGCTCGGCGGCCTGGTAGAAGGCCCTGGCCAGCACCATCAGGCCGGGGGCGAGGATCTGCTCGCGGATGAAGGCGGCGATCTCCGGGCGGCGTCCGGACTCATCCAGCGCGAGGATCAGGTAGCCGCGGGTCAGGCCGCGGGACTGCATCTGGGTCACCCGGTCGGCGAACCCCTCGACCATGGCCTCGATCGGCCCTTCGTGCGCCTCGATCCAGGCGGCCAGCCGGCGCCAGGGAACCGCCAGATCCTCTTCCAGCAGGGCCTCGATCAGCCGGTCCTTGCCCGGGAAGTAGCGGTAGACCGCCGGCTTGGTGACCCCGGCGGCGGCGGCCACCTCGTCCATGCGCGCCGCCTCGAAGCCCTTGCGAGAGAACAGGTCGCGGGCGGCGTCGAGGATCTCCGCCGGACGAGCGCGGGCCCGCTCGCGCCGCGCGGCGGCGGTCTGACGGTGCGTGCGCGCGGCGGTATCAGGACGGGCGGTCATCGATTCTCCCATGGCTGCCGCAACAGCCTTCTGTATACTCGCCGGTAACTACAACGCACCCGCCGTGGAGAAGACAGTGATGACCCTGAGCGTGGACGTTTTCTGGTCGTTCCGCAGCCCCTATTCGTGGCTGGTGACCCCCGGACTGGTCAAACTGCAGGCGAACTATGATGTCGCGGTGAATATCCGGCCGGTCATGCCGATCGCGGTGCGCATCGAGGGCTTCTTCAAGCGGGTGAACCCGCTTTGGCCGCCTTATCTGGCGCGGGACTGCTATCGCCTGGCCCAGATGCAGGGCACCCCGTTCCGCTGGCCCCGGCCCGACCCCATCGTCATGGACATCGCCAGCGGCGAGGTGCCGAAGGACCAGCCCTATATCTACCGCATCACCCGCATGGGCCAGGCCGCCGCCGAGGCGGGCAAGGGGCTGGACTACATCGCGGAGGTCGCCGAGGTGATCTGGGGCGGCGGCGTCGACAACTGGCATGAGGGCGACCATCTGGCCCGGGCGGCGACGCGCGCCGGCCTCGACCCCGAAGCCCTCGAACGGACCGCCCGCGACGAGGCCGACCGGCTGGACGCCGCCATCGCCGCCAACCAGCAGGCGCTGGAGTCCGCCGGCCACTGGGGCGTGCCGACCATGGTCTTCGAGGGCGAGCCCTTCTTCGGCCAGGACCGGCTGGACGTACTGATCTGGCGGCTCAAGCAAAACGGCTTGCAGACCCGCGCCTGAGCAACCGTCCGACCAGAGAGTGACACGGCGTCATGTTCCTCTTCACGCCGGGCCGGGCGACCTGATAGCCTGCGAAGCATGAGTCACGTCACCGTTCTGACATCGGGCAAGCGCGAGCAGACCAAGATCGCCAATCGACAGGCAATTCTGGTCGCGGCGCGCGAGGTGTTCGCCGAGCTCGGCTATGAGGTCGCCACCGTGCGCGACATCATCCGTCGCACCGGCCTCGCTTCAGGCACCTTCTACAACTACTTCCGCTCGCGCGAGGAGGTGTTCGAGGCCCTGGCCGACGACGGCGCGGCCCGCTTCCGGCCGATCCTGCGGGCCTGCTGGGAAGCCTCCGACACCTTCGACGGCTACCTGCGGGCGGCCATCCAGGCCTATTTCGACTTCCTCGCCGACGAGCACGAGACCTGGCAGGTCCGCAGGCCGGCCGGCGAGAAACACCCGCATATGCGCATCCAGACTCCGGAGATGGAGCGGGTGTTCGAAGAGGTCCGTGAGGCTTTCTCCAAGGCCATCGAGCATGGCGGGGCGCCCCGGGTCGACGCGGACTACCTGGCCGCCGCCTGTATCGCGATCGCGCGCGAAGTGGGAGACAGGATGCTGGAGCGCCGGCCGGTCAACACGGCCGCCGCCGCGGACTTTGTCGTCAAGCTGATCCTGGGCGGACTGCCCGCCCTGCCGCGTCTGGCGCCCTGAGCGAGAAACCGCATGGCCGACCCCGCCGTCCAGAAGGCCATCCTCAAGGTCATGCTGTCGCTGCCCACGCCGGTGCTGCGGATGATGTCCGGCGGCGGCGTGGTCTGGCAGGGCGGCCGCACCCTGGACCCCCGGTTCCAGTTCCTCGCTGCCGGCGCGAAGCGCATGCCGGCCATGTCGACGCTGTCGCCCGACGAAGCCCGCGCCGGCAGCGCCGCCGGCCTTTCGATGATGGCCGGCAAGGCCGAGTTCGGGGTGCGCACGGAGAACCTCTCCATCGATGGGCCCAACGGCCCGATCAAGCTGCGCGCCTATCGTCCGGCGGACCAGGATTCCGGCGCCCCGCTGATGGTCTTCGCCCACTTCGGCGGCGGGGTGATCGGCGACCTGGAGACCTGCGACGCCTTCTGCGGGGTCCTCGCCCGCATCGCCCGCACGGCGGTGCTATCCGTGGACTACCGGCTGGCCCCGGAATTCCGCTTTCCGGTCGGTCTGGATGACGTGCTGGCGGCCTATCGCTGGGGCCGGGACAACGCCGCGCGCTTCGGCGCCGCGCCGGGCACGGCCTCGATCGGCGGCGACTCCATGGGCGGCAACTTCGCCGCCGTCATCGCCCAGGACCTGAAGCGCGCCGGCGAGCCTCAGCCGGCCCTGCAGCTCTTGATCTATCCGGCGGTGGACGTGGCCAGCGAAACCCAGTCGATGACCACCTATGCCGACGCCTATCCGCTGTCGACCGACACCATGACCTGGTTCATGGGCCACTATATCGGCCCCGACGCCGACCCGGCCGACCCGCGCCTGTCGCCGATCAAGACCGAGGACCTGACGGGCCTGGCCCCGGCCGTGGTGGTCACCGCCGGCTTCGATCCGCTGACCGACCAGGGCGAGTGCTACGCCAAGCGGCTGAAGGACGCCGGGGTGCCGGTGATCTACCGCTGCTACGACAGCCTGGCCCACGGCTTCACCGCCTTCACCGGCGCCATCCCCGCCGCCGACACCGCCTGCCGCGAGATCGCGGGGTTTGTGCGGCAGGCGGCGGACGGGATGCTGAAGTAGGCTGATCCATTACCTTCTCCCCTTGCGGGAGAAGGTGTCGGCGCAGCCGACGGGTGAGGGGTCTCAGCGACCATTCCGAAATGTTGCCCGCATTTCGAGGCCGATCGGATCATCAACCCCTCATTCGACTTCCTTCGGAGGCCACCTTCTCCCGCAAGGGGAGAAGGACATTTTGGGATGACTCCCGCAGCGGAAACGCTCCACAAATCGGGCTGAAGCCGGAGAGAAGCATGCGCGCGCTGGTGGTCGAGTCCCTTGCCGAAAACTACGCCGGCTGCGTGCTGAAGGACATCCCCACCCCCACGCCACGCCCCGGCGAGGTGCTGGTCAGGGTGAAGGCCGCCGGGGTCAATTTCCCCGACCTGCTGATGACCCGCGGCGAATACCAGTTGAAGCCGCCTCTGCCCTTCGTCGGCGGCATGGAGCTGGCCGGCGAGATCGTCGGCCTGGGCGAGGGCGTCGAAAGCTGGGCCATCGGCGACGCGGTCGTCGGCGGGGCCAAGCTGGGCGGGTTCGCCGAGTATGCGGTGCTTCCCGCCGCCGCCATTCGGCGCAAGCCCGACCGGTTGAGCTTCGCCCAGGCCGCGGCCGTGGGCGCGGCCTACCTCACCGCCTACGTCGCCCTGGTTCGTCGGGCGCGGCTGGAGCCGGGGGAATGGGTGCTGGTGCATGGCGCCGCGGGCGGCGTCGGCCTGGCCGCCGTGGACCTTGCCAGGGCGCTGGGGGCGAAGGTGATCGCCGCCTCGGCCTCCGACGCCAAGCTGAAGATCGTCGCCGCGGACTACGCGCCTGACGCGGTGATCAATGTGACCGGGGGCTTCCGCGAAGCGGTCAAGGCGATCACCGGCGGCGGGGCCGACATCATCTATGACCCGGTGGGCGGCGACGTCTTCGACGAGAGCACCCGCTGCATCGCCTTCGACGGCCGGCTGCTGGTGGTCGGGTTCACCTCCGGCCGCATCCCGATGATCTCGGTCAACATGCCGCTGATCAAGGGTTTCTCGGTCATGGGCGTGCGGGCGGGAGAATACGGCCGGCGGTTCCCCGACAGGGGCCGCGAGAACATGGACGCCGTCTGGAAGCTGGCCAATGACGGCGTCATCCACCCCCGCGTCCATGCCGAGCTGCCGCTGGACCGCTGGCGCGAGGCCTTCGACCTGCTGGCCAACCGTCAGGTGGTCGGCAAGGCGATCATCAGGCCGGATCTGTAGGGGCTTGGCTTGACTCGGCGCCGACCTTCCCCTATCCACCCCCGCTCATCGCGACGGGCCCCGACCTGGCGCGTCCTGACCTTTAGACTTCGGAGCTAACCCGTGAGCAAGCGGACCTTTCAGCCTTCGCGTCTCGTGCGCGCTCGCCGTCATGGCTACCGCGCGCGGATGGCCACCAAGAGCGGTCAGAAGATCGTCGCGCGCCGCCGCGCCAAGGGCCGCAAGCGCCTGACGGCCTAGTTTTAGCCGCGCGCGTCCCCATTTGCCTCGAGCGCCCATTTCGCTTGGGTGGGGCCAGGGACGAGTTGGACAAGAAACCCATCATCGAGCGCATCCGCAAGCGGCCCGAGTTTCTCGCGGCCGCTCAAGCGCCTTCCGCCGCCCGCGGCGCGGTGGTCGTGCAGCGGCGTGACCGCGCCGACGAAGACCCGACCATCCGCGCCGGTTTCACCGCCACCAAACGGGTCGGCGGCTCGGTTGTCCGCAACCGCGCGCGCCGCCGGCTGCGGGAGGCGGCGCGGCTGCTCCTGCCCGAGGCCGGCCGCGCCGGATCGGACTATGTGTTCATCGCCAGGGGCGGCACGACGACACGCCCCTGGGACCGTCTCCTTGACGATGTGAAAAGCGCGCTGATAAGGCTCGCCGCCGATCCAGACCCTGCGTCCGCGCACCCCGCCGCGACGTCCGATCCCTCCCGCACCGGTTAAGCGCGTCATGCCGAACAACGAATCCCGCAACATGATCATCTTCATGGTGATCGCGTTCGTCATGCTGATCGTCTACCAGACGCTGGTGCTCGATCCGGCGAACCGGAAAAAGGCCGACGCGCTGAAGCGGGAACAGGCGGCGGCAGCGAAGGTGGTCGCGGCGCCCAGGGCGACCAGCGGGCCAACGGTGAAGGTGTCCCGCGAGGCGGCCAAGGCGGCCAGCCCGCGCGTGACCATCGCCACCCCGGCCCTCAGCGGCTCGCTGCGCCTGCAGGGCGCGCGCATCGACGACCTGTTCCTGACCGAGCGGAACGCCAGGGGCGCCTACAAGTATGGCCAGACCCTGAAGAAGGGCACGCCCCCGGTCGAGCTGCTGCGGCCCGAGGGCGCCGAGCACGCCTGGTTCGCCGACTTCGGCTGGACCGACGAGATCGCCCCGGGCGTGCCCACGCCAAGGGTGCCTGGCCTGCCCACGCCTGAAACGGTCTGGACGGTCAGCTCGGCCAACACCGTTCTGGCGCCCGGCAAGCCGGTGACGCTGACCTATGTGTCGCCGAGCAGGCTGGTCTTCACGCGCTCCGTCTCGGTCGATGACCGGTTCATGTTCACCGTGACCGACACGGTGGCCAACCTGGGCGCCGCACCGGTGACCATCCGGCCTTACGCGTCGGTCCAGCGTCAGGGCCTGCCCAAACCCGACGCCAAGGCGCAGAACGTCCATGAAGGCGCCGTGGGCGCGCTGGCCAACCTGCCCGACAAGGATTCGCCGGAACTGCGGCTGCTGAAGTTCGCCGCCTGGAAGAAGAAGGCCGCCGAGAGCGCCGAGCGCGCCGAGAAGGACGCGGCCAAGGCCGGCCGGGCCTTCGATCCGGGCGCCGAGGTGATCGTCAACAGCTACGCCTCCACCGGCGGCTGGCTGGGCCTGACCGACAAATACTGGCTGGCGGCGCTGGTCCCCGCCCAGGGCGAGCGGATCACCGGCGAGTACGGATCGGTCACCACCCAGGGGGTCGAGATCTATGACGCCCACTTCGGCGGCGCGCCGCGGCTGATCAACCCCGGTCGGCAGGTGACCACCACGACCCGCCTGTTCGCCGGCGCCAAGGTGGTCCAGACCCTGAAGGACTACCAGAAGACCTTCGACATCCCGATGTTCGAGAGCGCCGTCGACTGGGGCATGCTGAGCTTCCTGACCAAGCCGTTCTTCATGGCGCTGGAGTTCTTCTTCAGCCACCTGGGCAACTTCGGCCTGGCCATCCTGGCGGTAACCCTCTGCGTGCGCCTGCTGGTCTATCCCCTGGCCCAGAAGAGCAGCGAGTCCATGGCCCGGATGAAGAAGCTCCAGGAGCCGATGGCCGAGATCAAGGCCCGCTACAAGGACGACGCGGTCAAGGCGCAGCAGGAGACCATGGCCCTGATGCAGCGCGAGAAGGTCAATCCAATGGCCGGCTGCATTCCGATCCTGATCCAGATCCCGGTCTTCCTCGCCTTCTACAAGGTGCTGTCGGTGACCATCGAGATGCGCCACGCGCCGTTCTTCGGCTGGCTGCATGACCTGTCGAACCGCGATCCGGTCACCGTCCTGAACCTGTTCGGCCTGCTGCCCTACAACCCGGCCAATGTGCCGCTGGTCGGACCGCTGTTCGACCAGTACCTGCACCTGGGCCCGCTGGCGCTGCTCTACGGCTTCACCATGTGGCTGGTGACCTCGATGAACCCGCCGGCGCCGGATCCCATGCAGCAGCGGATCTTCCAGCTGATGCCGATCATGTTCACCTTCATCATGGCCGGCTTCCCGGCGGGCCTCTTGGTCTACTGGACCTTCTCGAACGTGTTCTCGATCTTCCAGCAGTACGTGATCATGCACCGGCTGAAGACCGACAACCCGATCGACGACTTCATCGCGCGGGTCCGCGGGGCGGGTAAGGCGGCGGCGTGACCGAGGTCTTCGACGAGGAGCAGATCGAGGCGGCTCGCGTCCTGTTCGCCCATCCCGCCACCTTCATGATGGGGGCGGTGAAGATGGACGGCCTGCCGCCGGCGGACCTGCCCGAAGTGGCCTTCGCCGGCCGCTCCAACGTCGGCAAGTCGAGCCTGATCAACGCCCTGGTCGGCCAGAAGTACCTCGCCCGGGCCTCCAACGAGCCGGGCCGCACGCGGGAGATCAACTTCTTCCTGCTGGACGTGAAGCTGCGGCTGGTCGACCTGCCCGGCTACGGCTTCGCCCGGGTCTCGCGCACCTCGAAGGACAAGTTCCAGAACCTCGGCCGCCAGTATCTGCGCGGCCGGCCGAACCTGAAGCGGGTCTATCTGCTGATCGACGCCCGCCACGGCCTGAAGGACCCGGACACCGAGGCGCTGGACGCCCTGGACACGGCGGCGGTGTCCTACCAGATCGTCCTGACCAAGGCCGACAAGATCAAGCCGGCCGAGGTCGAGGCGGTGGTCGCCAGGACCATCGCCCAGATCGCCAAACGCCCGGCCGCCTTCCCCCGCGTGCTGGCCACCTCGTCGGAGAAGGGCTTCAATATCCCGCTCCTTCGCGCCGAGATCGTCGCCACCTGCGGGGTGTGACCTTCTCCCTCCCCTTTATGGGGAGGGACAGACCGCGAAGCGGTCAGGGTGGGGAAACAGGAGGCCATGCCGGACGCGTCGGGGTGGCGACAGACTCCCCCACCCGTCCGGGCTTCGCCCGACCACCCTCCCCATAAAGGGGTGGGAGAACGCCTACCGCCTCTACACGTCTCCGCCCTTCTTCACGAAGGTCACCCGCTCCAGCACCGTCACGTCGGCCAGGGGGTCGCCCTGGACGGCGATCAGGTCGCCCCAGGCGCCGACCTTGACCTGGCCCACGTCGTTCGGCTGGTCCAGGGCCGCGGCGGCGTTGATCGTCGCCGACTGGATGGCCTGCAGGGGCGTGGCGCAGTAGCGGACCATCACGGCGAACTGCCTGGCGTTCCAGCCATGCGGATAGATGCCGGCGTCGGTGGCGAAGACCTGCTTCACCCCGGCCTTGACCGCCTTGCAGAAGTTCTGCCGCTGGGCCTCGCCGATGTCGTGGTCCTTCCTGATCTCGCTCTCGCGCACCCCGTTCGCCCGGCCCTCGGCCTGGGTGTAGTCGGTGTTGTAGATGTCCATGCCGAACCAGGCGCCGTGCTTGATCGCCAGCTTGATGCCCTCCTCGTCGACCAGACTGGCGTGCTCGATGGTGTCGACCCCGCCGAGGATGGCCGCGCGGATGCCTTCCGGGCCGTGGGCGTGGGCGGCGACCATCATGCCGTCCAGATGGGCCTCGTCGACGATGGCCTTGATCTCCTCGACCGTCAGCTGCTGGATGCCGACGGCGTCGTTGGAAAAGACACCGCCGGTGGCGCAGATCTTGATCACCTTGGCCCCGTATTTCTTCATCCGGCGGACCAGCTTGCGGGCCTCCTCGGGTCCGTCAAAGACGCCCGGCGAGACCAGCGCCACCGAGGGCGGGAAATAGGTCGAGTCGCAGTGGCCGCCGGTGGCGCCCAGGGCATAGCCGGCCGGGGTGATCCGCGGGCCGGGGATCAGCCCCTCGTCGATCGCTTCCTTCAGCGCCACGTCGTTGTAGCGGTCGGCCCCGACGTTTCGCACCGAGGTGAAGCCGGCGTTCAGCGTCGCCGCCGCGTTGGGCACGCCCGCCACCGCCCAGAAGCTGTCGGTGAACCGCAGGCCGGTGTAGCCGCCGTATTTCGGATTGGAGTCGAGGTGCACATGCATGTCGATCAGACCCGGCAGCAGAGTCTGGCCGGGCAGGTCGACCCGTTCGGCGCCGGCCGGGATGGTCACCGACCCCTGGGGCCCGACGGCGGTGATGCGGCCGTCCACGATCACCACCACCGGCTGTTCGACATATTTGCCGCTGGCCACATCCAGCAGACGGCCGGCGGTCACCGCCACCGTCTTGGCCTGCGCGGCGCCGACGGAAAACACGGTCAGGGCCAGGGTGAAAGCGGCCAGTACGCGATGCATGAGAAGAGTCCCCGAGGGTTTAAGTCGCTCCGTCTTAGCCCCGCGGCGGGCGGTCTCGCCAGCGAGAACTCGGGCCCGGGCCTAAACGCTCCCGCAAGGGTTGGGCGCTAGGCTCCCTTCCGCCAGTCTTGCGGGGGAAGTGTTTCGTGCAGATCGATGTCGTCAGGCCCTGGGAGTTGACCGCCGTCGCCGTCGAGCGCTGGGCGGCGCTGCAGGCGGCCGATCCGGCCCTGGACAGCCCCTTCCTGTCGCCGCACTGGCCCCGGGCCGTGGCCCGCGCCCAGGGCCCCGAGACCAACGACCGGGGCCTGCGCGTGGCCGTGCTGGGCGGCGTCAAGGACCCCAGGGGCTTCATCGCCGCCAGGGTCGGCGCCTTCACCGCCATGCCGGCCGGCGCGCCCATGTGCGACTATCAGGGCCTCGTCGCCGAGCCCGGCCTGCGGATCGAGCCCCGCCAGATCGCCGAGGCCTTCGGCGTGGGCCGGTTCGACTTTTCGCACCTGCTTGAGGACCAGGCCCTGTTCGCGCCCCTGGCCCGGGGACGCGAGGACTCCCATGTCATCGACGTGGCCGACGGCTATGCCGCCTACGAGGCCGAGCGCAAGGCCGCCGGGGTTTCGGTCCTCAAGGACACCGACAAGAAGCGCCGCAAGGTCGAGCGGGACCTGGGTCCGGTGACTTTCACCGCCTTCTCCCGCTCAAGAGCCGACTTTGACCAGCTGGTCGCCTGGAAGCAGGCTCAGTGGCGGGCCACCGGTCAGACTGACGTGTTCGCCGCCGGCTGGCCCCTGGCCCTGGTTCGCGGCCTGTTCGCCAGTCGCGATCCGGACTTCGGCGGCATCCTGTTGACCCTGCACATCGGCGACAGGCTGGCGGCGGCGCAGATGAACCTGCGCGGCGGCCGCAACATCCACAGCTGGATCATCGGCCACGACCCGCAGTTCGAGCGCTATTCGCCGGGCATGTTGCTGTTCCAGGACATCCTGCGCTGGATGGACGACACGCCCTACAGCCGGCTGGACCTGGGCGCGGGCGACTACCGGTTCAAGCGCGAGCTTTCCAACGTTAAGGTCGGGGTCACCCATGGCTTCATCGGCGCGCCCTCGGCGGCGGCGCTGATGCGGGAGACGGTCTACGCCGTGCGCAAGGCGGCGGAGGCCTTGCCGCTGGGCCGCGTGTCCGAGTTGCCCGGAAAGGCCATGCGGCGGCTTGACCTCATGCGGGGTTTGCGGTGAAGGCTGGCGCCCCGCCTCCCTGAACGCCCATGACCCTGACACTCGAAGACATCAAGGCCGCCGCCGGCCGCCTGGCCGGCCACGTCGAGCGCACCCCCTGCCGCTACTCCCGCACCCTGTCGGAGATCACCGGGGCGGAGGTGTGGGTCAAGTTCGAGAACCTGCAGTTCACCGCCGCCTACAAGGAACGCGGCGCGCTCAACAAGCTGCTGCTGCTGACCGACGAGGAGCGGTCGCGGGGGGTGATCGCCGCCAGCGCCGGCAACCACGCCCAGGGCCTGGCCTATCATGGCGCGCGCCTCGGCGTGCCGGTGACCATCGTCATGCCCAAGGGCACGCCGTTCGTGAAGGTCGAGCACACCCGCCAGCACGGGGCCAATGTGGTCATCCACGGCGACACCTATGACGAGGCCGCCGCCCATGCCCAGCAGCTGCGCGAAGAGCGCGAGCTGACCTTTGTCCATCCCTTCGACGACTACGACGTCATGGCCGGCCAGGGCACCATCGCCCTGGAGATGCTGGAGGACGTGCCGGATCTGGAGATCCTGCCCGTGCCCATCGGCGGCGGCGGGCTGATCAGCGGCGTGGCCACCGCGGCCAAGGCGATCAACCCGAACATCCGCGTCATCGGCTGCGAGCCGGCGATGTTCCCCAGTTTCACCGCCCGCGTGCGCGGCCTGAACGCCGAGGCCGGCGGCCAGACCATCGCCGAGGGCATCGCGGTCAGGGAGGTGGGGGCCAAGACCTACGCCATCGCCCGGCCGATGATGGACGACGTGCTGCTGCTGGAAGAGCCCTATTTCGAGCGGGCGATCGCCCTCTACTGCAATGTCGAGAAGACCATCGCCGAGGGCGCCGGCGCGGCCGCCCTGGCCGCCCTGCTGGCCTATCCCGAGCGATTCCGCGGCAAGAAATGCGGCCTGATCATCACCGGCGGCAATATCGACACCCGCCTGCTGGCCAGCGTGCTGACCCGCGAGCTGGTGCGCGCCCAGCGGCTGGTCAGCCTGCGGATCATCGGCGACGACCGCCCGGGCCTCCTGGCCACCGTCAGCCGGATCATCGGCGAGATGGGCGGCAACATCATCGAGGTGGCCCACAACCGCCTGGCCCTCGACGTGCCGGCCAAGGGCGCGGAGTTCGACATCATGATCGAAACCCGCGACGCCCAGCACACCCACGAGATCATGGACGCCCTGCGCGAGAGCGGCTACCCGCCCCGCGCGGTCTAGGAGTAAGCCCGATGCTTCGCCGCACGCTCGTCACCCTCGCCCTCTCGGCCCTGGCGCTCGCCGGCTGCGGCAAGAAGGGTCCCGATCCCGCCGTGGTCCAGGCCAATGGCGCCGAGGCGGCCGCCTTCATGATCAGGACGGCCAAGGAGCCGGGGGTGAAGGCCCTGCCTGGCGGGGTGCTCTACAAGGTGCTCGTCTCGGGTCCCACCGAAGGCGTCTCGCCGCGCCCGGGCGACGAGATCAAGGTTCACTACGAGGGCAAGCTGCCCGGCGGCGACGTGTTCGACAGCTCGTTCGAGCGTGGCCAGCCGGCGGTGATGCAGCTGATCGAAGCCACCCCCAACCGCAACGGCCTGATCGGCGGCTGGGTCGATGGCATGACGAAGATGAAGCCAGGCGACGTCTGGGTGCTCTACATCCCGCCCGCCCGGGGCTATGGCGAGGACGGCGGCGGCCCGATCCCGCCCAACGCCGCCCTGGAGTTCAAGATCCAGCTGATCGCCGTCCTGCCGGCGGCGGGCGGCAGCGGGTTCGGACGGTAGCCTTCCGATGAAGCGTCTGGTCCTCGCGGCGATCGTGTTGCTGGCCGCCGGATCAGGTTTCGTCATCGCCGCCACCCGGCCCGCCGGGCCCTGCCGGATACAGACCTTCAAGGGCGACCGCTTCACGGTCTGCCGCTACACGCCCGCCCAGCACGAGATCCGCCTGACCAGCGGCCCGCGCAGCCTGCCGGCGCTGAAACGCAGCCTCGGCCCCGACGCCGGCCGCGTCCTGTTCGCCATGAATGCCGGGATGTACGACCCGGCCGGCAAGCCCGTCGGCCTGTTCGTGGCGGGCGGAAGGACCGGGCATCCGCTGACCACGGGCGGGGGCGAGGGCAACTTCTTCCTGCTGCCCAACGGCGTGTTCTGGATCGATGCCAGCGGCGGCGCGCATGTGGATGAGACGGTCGCCTTCGCCGCCGCCGCCCGCCCGCCGGTCTGGGCGACCCAATCGGGACCGCTGCTGGTCGCCAGCAGCAAGCTACATCCGAAGATCGCCCCGGAGGGCGTCTCGCGCCTGATCCGCAACGGCGTGGGCGTGAAGGGCGGTGAGGCCTTCTTCGTGATCAGCGAGCAGTCGGTGTCCTTCGGCCGTTTCGCCCGCTTCCTGCGCGATGGTCTCGGCTGCGCCGACGCCCTCTACCTCGACGGGGTGGTCTCGAGCCTCTGGGCGCCGCCCCTGGGCCGGATAGACGACCGCACGGACCTTGGGCCGCTGCTGGTGGTGCTGAAACGGCCCTGACAAAAGGCCCCTCACGGCCTTGATGGAATGACAGCTCTGACGACGGGCTTGGTCAAGGACGACCCCTTCGGGGTCGCCGCTCCGCGGCCGCGAAGCGGTCCTTGAGCAAGTCCGCCGTCAGAGCAAGACTCGCATTCAAGGCGTCAGGGCGGGGTCCGCTGCCAGATCAATCCGTAAACACCACCGTCTTGCGCCCGTTGAGCAGCACCCGGTCCTCCAGCGCCCAGCGGACGGCTCTCGCCAACACTCGCCGTTCGATGTCCCTCCCTTTGCGGATCAGGTCCTCCGGCGTGTCGCGGTGGCTGATGCGCTCGACGTCCTGCTCGATGATCGGGCCCTCGTCCAGGTCGCCGGTGACGAAGTGGGCGCTGGCGCCAATGACCTTCACCCCCCGGGCGTGCGCCTGGTGATAGGGCCGGGCGCCCTTGAAGCCCGGCAGGAAGGAGTGGTGGATGTTGATGCAGCGTCCCTCCAGCTTGGCCGCCAGGCCGTCGGACAGCACCTGCATGTAGCGGGCGAGCACCACCAGATCGGCGCCCGAGTCGCGGATCAGCGCCCAGACCTGCGCCTCCTGCTCCAGCTTGGTGTCCTTGCTGACCGGCAGATGGTGGAACGGCAGGTCGGTCAGGTCGACGTGGCGATAGGTGTCCGCCGGATGGTTGGAGATCACCCCGGCGATGTCCATCGGCAGCTCGCCGATTCGCCAGCGGTAGAGCAGGTCGGCCAGGCAGTGGTCGGACTTGCTGGCCAGGATCATGACCTTCTTGCGCACCGCCGGGTCGCGCAGGCTCCAGGTCATCGAAAAGCCCTCGGCCACCGGGGCGAACACCGCCCGCAGATGATCGGCGCTGTGGCCGTCGGGATGGAACACCACCCGCATGAAGAACACCCCGGTCTCGGCGTCGTCGTACTGCTGGGCGTCGAGAATGTTGCAGTCCCGTTCGGCGAGAAACGCGGAGACCGCCGCCACGATGCCGCGACGGTCGGGACAGGACAGGGTGAGGACAAGGCCTTGGCTCGACATGGTGGAAGGGGCTTAAGGGCGGAAGCCTGCGTGGGCAAGGATTTGCGCGCGGGAGACCCCTTCCTCCCCCGGAGCGAGAGGTGGCCCGGTGGAGCCGGGTCGGAGAGGGAGGAACGGTCGTGGACGATTGGCCCCACCCCTTTTTACCCCGTCATCCTCGCCCTTGTGGCGAGGACCCCTCGCGCAGCCGCAGGTGCAACACTCCAGCCTGACAGGTTCGAAACACGTCGGGAGGGGTCCTGGGCACAAGGCCCAGGATGACGGGGGAGTTGGGTCACGCACTGAAGTGCATGTCTCTGCTACCCGCGCTACACAAACCCCATGATCACGCCTGACGCCCTCGCCGACAACGCCATCGCCATTCTCGGCAAGCTCGTCGGGTTCGACACCACCTCGCGAGGGTCCAACCTCGCCCTGATCGACTGGGTCGAGGGCTATCTGGCGGACCAGGGGATCGCCAGCCGACGCATCGCCAGCCATGACGGCGACAAGGCCAATCTGCTGGCCAGCGTCGGGCCGGCGGTGGAAGGCGGCATCGTCCTCTCCGGCCACACCGACGTGGTGCCGGTCGACGGCCAGCCCTGGACCTCCGATCCCTTCGTCCTGACCGAGCGCGACGGGCGGCTGTACGGCCGGGGATCGTCCGACATGAAGGGCTTCATCGCCCTGGCTTTGGCGGCGGTCCCGCTGTTCAGACAGGACCTGACGCGGCCGGTGTATCTGGCCTTCTCCTACGACGAGGAGGTCGGCTGTTTCGGCGCGCCGGACATGATCGCGGTGATCGCCCGCGACCTGCCCCGCCCGGCCCTGGCCATCGTCGGCGAGCCGTCGTTGATGAAGGCGGTCGGCGGCCACAAGGGCGCGGCCTTTTTCCGGGTGGTGGTCACCGGCCGCGAGGCCCATTCCAGCCAGACCCACCTGGGCGTCTCGGCCAACATGGCGGCGGTGGAGCTGATCACCGCCCTGTCGGCCCTGTCCGACGATCTGGCCGCCAGGGCCGATCCGGCCTCGCCCTTTGAACCGAAGGGAACCAGCCTGACCATCGGCCGGATCGACGGCGGCACGGCGGCCAACATCCTCGCCCGCCGCTGCGAGGTCATCTTCGACGTCCGGGCCGAGCCGGGCGATGACCCGCTGGCGGTGTTGGCGCCGTTCGTCGCCCAGGTGGCGGACCTGGACGCCCGGCTAAAGGCGCGGGATCCGGACTGTGGCGCGACGTTCGAGGTGCTGGCCAACGTCCCGTCGATGGCGCCGGACAACGGGGCGGCCGAGACGTTCGTGCGCGGCCTGACCGGCGACAACGGGCCCCTGCGGGCCGTGCCCTATGCCGCCGAGGGCGGTCAGTTCCAGGGGGCGGGATTCTCAACGGTGATCTGCGGCCCCGGCGCCATCGATCAGGCCCACCAGCCCGACGAGTATGTCGAAATCGACCAGATGCGCCAGGGCGCGGCCTTCATGATCCGGCTGGCGGAGACGTTGCGAGCCGGTTGAGCGCCCATCCCGCCGCGTCACTTACCACATCGGACGGATCGCCCGTCAGCGCCTCCGCCGAGGCCGCCAGCGTCGGATCCCCGCTGTTGCCGATGGCGTACAGCACGTTGCGGACGAACCGGTCGCGGCCGATGCGCTTGACCGGGCTCTTGCGGAACAGGGTCCGGAACGCCGGGTCATCCAGCGCCGCCAGATCGGCCAGCCCGGGCGAGCGCAATGCCTCGCGGGCGTGGAAGGCGCTCTCCCGCGCCGTGGCGGCGAACTTGTTCCATGGACAGACGGCCAGGCAGTCATCGCAGCCGTAGATGCGGTTGCCCATGGCCTCGCGAAACGCCTCCGGCACGGGGCCGGCGTGCTCGATGGTCAGGTAGGAGATGCAGCGCCGCGCATCCAGCCGGTAAGGCGCCGGGAAGGCCTTGGTCGGGCAGATGTCGAGGCAGGCGCGACAGGAGCCGCAATGGTCGACCTCGGCGGCGTCCGGCTCGATCGCCAGGGTGGTCAGGATCGAGCCGAGGAACAGCCAGCTGCCCAACCCCCGCGAGACCAGGTTGGTGTGCTTGCCCTGCCAGCCGAGCCCGGCCCGCTGGGCGAGCGGCTTTTCCATCAGCGGGGCGGTGTCGACGAACACCTTCACCTCCCCGCCGTGCCGCGCCACGATCTGGCCGGCGAGGTTCTTGAGCCGCCCCTTGATCAGCTCGTGATAGTCGTCGCCCTGGGCGTAGACCGAGATGATGCCGCTCGACCGGGTCTTCAGCGCCTCCAGCGGATCGCCGTCCGGGCCATAGTTGATCCCCAGAACGATGGCCGACCGGGCGGCCGGCCACATGCCCGTCGGATGGGCGCGGCGCGGCAGGGTGTCGGCCATCCAGCCCATGGTCCCGTGCAGGCCTTCGGTGACGAAGGTCTCCAGCCGCCCGCCCGCCGGCCAGGCGTCGGTCGCCGAGGCGAAGCCGCAGACGTCGAACCCGAGGCCCAGGGCCCCTTTGCGGATCGCCGTCTTCTGCGGGTCAGAAATCAAGGTCGTGATAGTGGGGCGCCGGCGCCATGCCTGGCCAACGATCGGCCAGAAGCGGACGGAAACAGGGCCGCGACTTGATCTTCATGTACCAGGTCCGGGCCAGGGTGAAGTCGTTCCACGGCACGTCGCCGAAATAGTCGATCACCGACAGATGGGCGGCGGCGGCCATGTCGGCCAGCGAGATGCGCTTGCCGGCCAGCCAGTCGCGGTCGGCCAGCAGCCGCTCGATGTACTGCATGTGCAGCTTCAGGGCGTCGCGGCCGGCGCGGATGTTGGCCAGCGCCGGGGCGCCCAGGCCCAGCAGCCGCTTCTCCATCTTCTCGTGCAGCAGGAAGCCGGAGACCTCGGCGTCGAACTTGCGGTCGAACCACTGCATCAGCCGGCGGGCCTCGGCGCGCTCGGCCGGCTCCCGGCCCAGCAGGGCCGGTTCGGGGTTCTGTTCCTCGAGGTGTTCCAGGATCGCCCGGGTCTCGCAGACCACGACGCGGCCCTCGCCATTGGTCTCCACCAGCACCGGCGGCACGCCCGAGGGATTGAGCAGGGCGAATTCCGGCGGGCTCTCCCACCAGCGCACCTGCACCTCGGTGAAGGGCAGCCGCTTCTCGCCCAGCGCCAGCCGCACCTGCCGCGAGGCCGGGTCGAGCGGGAAATGGTGGAGGATGCGTTCGACGCTCATCGCGGGCCTGACTACTGTGGCGCCCAGATAACGCGCGGGGCGTTAAGGCGGCGTTTACCGCGCCGCCGGCTCCACCTCTCCGAACGCGCCGCCATGCGGTTCGGCCCGTCCGTGCGGGTCGGGATGGATGATGATGTCGGCCGCCGGAAACGCCGCCAGAACCCGCTTCTCCGCCGCCACCACGGCCGAATGGGCGTCGGCCAGGCTGCTGTCGGGATCGAGATCGGCGTGCATCTGGATGTGGATGTAGGGACCGGACGCCCGGGTGCGCAGCTGGTGCACGTCGGTGATGCGCGGGTCCTCGGTCATCAGGGCGAGGATCTTCAGCCGATCCTCCTCCGGCAGCTCGTGGTCCATCAGCTGGTTGCCGGCCTCGCGGAACACACCGATAGCGCCCCACAGCAGCCAGGCCGCCACCAGCAGGCCGGCGGCCGCATCCAGCCAGTGCAGGCCCAGCAGCGCCGCCCCGGCGATGCCGGCCATGGAGGCGAGGTTCGAGCCCAGGTCGGCGGCGTAGTGCGCCCGGTCTCCCGTGACGGCGATCGACCGCGTGCGCCGGAGCACCCACGACTGGACCGAGATCAGGCCGACGGTGAGGACCACCGAAACGGCCATGACGGCCAGGGCCCAGCCGCCGGCTTCGATCGGCTGGGGCTTCAGCAAGCCGGCGATGGCCTCGCGGCCGATCAGGGCGGCGGAGGCGAACACCAGCCCCCCCTGCATCAGGCTGGCGAAGGCCTCGGCCTTGCCGTGGCCGAAGCGGTGCTCGGCGTCCGGCGGCGCAACGGCGTAGCGGACCGCGTAGAGGGTGATCAGCGAGGCCAGCAGGTCGAGGCTGGAATCGGCCAGCGACGCCAGCAGAGCCACCGAACCGCTGGCCCACCAGGCGAAGCCCTTGGCGGTGACCAGCACCACGGCGACCGCCACCGACAGGGTGGACACCCGGCGGGTCAGGACGGCGGTCTGGGCCTGGGTGAGGGGCGCTGTGCTCATGCCGCCTTTCTAGCGGCCTCGCCCGTCGGACCCCAGCGCGAACGACTCTCGGCTTCAGGCGGCCTGGCGGGGCTCGGGCCCGATGTACTGCGAGGCTGGCCGGATCAGGCGGCCCCCGACCAGCTGTTCGCGGGCATGGGCGATCCAGCCGGCCGTGCGGCCCATGGCGAACACGCCGGTAAAAGTCGTGGGCGGGAAGGCCAGGGCCTCGAGCAGAAGGGCGGTGTAGAATTCGACGTTGATGTCCAGTGGCCGGTCGGGCTTGCGGTCCCGCAGGATTTCCAGCGCGGCCTTCTCCACCGCCTCGGCGAAGGCCACCCGGCCGGGCAGGACGTTGGAGCCCTCGCTCATCCGCCGCACCGCCGCCTTGAGCACATCGGCCCGCGGGTCGCGGACCCGGTAGACCCGGTGGCCGAAGCCCATCAGCCGCTCGCCGCGGTCCAGCGCCGCCTCAAGCCAGGCGCGGGCGTTCTCCGGCCGGCCGATGCCGTCGAGCATGTCGATCACCGGTCCCGGCGCCCCGCCGTGCAGGGGGCCCTTGAGCGCCGAGATCCCGGCCAGCACCGCCGAGGTCAGGCCGGCCTGGGTCGAGGCCACTACCCGGGCGGCGAAGGTCGAGGCGTTGAGGCCATGGTCGCTGACTGTGACCAGATAGGCGTCCAGGGCGTCGGCCTCGGCCTCGCTCGCCGGGCGGCCATGCAGCATGCGCAGGATGTCGGCGCTGTGGCGCAGGGATGGGTCGGGCGGCACCAGCGATTGTCCGGCCTGGGCCCGCACCACGGCCGGGGTGAACACCGCCGGGGCGGCGAGCAGTTTCAGGGCTGTGTCGAGACCGTCGCCGTCGGCCAGACGGGCCCACAGGGCGCGCATGGCTTCCACCGGGCTCAGCGCCAGCAGGCGCTCGTCAAGGGCCGCGGTCTCGACGAACACCGCCGCCCGCGCTTCGCTCAGCGCCCGCGTCAGGTCGGCGGGCATATCGTCGAAGAAGCCGTCGAACAGCAGATGGGCGACCTCCTCGAAGCGGGTGCGGCCCGCCAGGTCGTCGAGGCTGTAGCCGCGAATGATCAGGTGGCCGGCCTGTCCGTCCACGTCCGACAGCACCGTGCGGGCGGCGACCACCCCTTCCAGACCGTCACTCATGTCCCTGTCTCCTCGTTTCATGGGGAGACAAATCCGCCCGACGCATGCTATCGTCAATCTTGATCAATATAATCAATGTGTGCCCATGGATCGCGACTGGATTTCGGCGGAGGAGGCGATGAGCCGGCTGGGGGTGCGCTCCCAGACCCTCTACGCCTATGTCAGCCGGGGCCGGATCGAGGCGCGGCCCGATCCCGCCGACCCCCGCCGCAGCCGCTATCGGCTGGCTGACGTGAGCGGGTTGGCCGAGCGCAAGAAGCGCGGTCGGAAGGCCTCCGAGGTCGCCGCTGGGGCCATCGCCTGGGGCGAGCCGGTGCTGGCCTCCGCCATCACCACGGTGGCTGGCGGGCGGCTGTTCTATCGGGGACGGGACGCGGTCGAGCTGAGCGGCTCCGCCAGCCTGGAGTCGGTGGCCCGACTGCTGCGGGGCGGGCACGGTGCTTCCCTCAAGTCTGTACCGCCATCGGCCGCCTTCGCCGGCCAATCCCTGCGCGAAAGGCTGTTCAGCGCCCTGTCCGCCCGCGCCGGCAGCGATCCGCCGGCCCGCGGACGGGCCGCCCTGGCCCTGGCGGTCGAGGCCGTGGGCCTGCTGGACCTGGTGGCCGACGCCGCCGCCGGCGGGCCGGGCGAAGGCCTGATCCATGAGCGGATCGCCAAGGCCTGGGGCCGGCCAGACGCCGCCGACTTCATCCGTCGGCAGCTGGTGCTGCTGGCCGACCACGAGCTGAACGCCTCGACCTTCGCCGCCCGCGTGACGGCATCCACCGGCGCCTCGCTGGCGGCCTCGGCCCTGTCGGGTCTCTGCGCCCTGTCCGGCCCCCTGCACGGCGGCATGGCCGGCCGGGTGATCAACCTGGTCGAGGAGTCCCGCCGCATCGGGCCGGAGGCCACGGTCGCCGGACGGATCGCCCGCGCCGGGCCGACGCCGGGGTTCGGTCATCCCCTGTATCCCGACGGCGACCCCCGCGCCGCCGCCCTGCTGGCCGCCTTCGAGCCGCCGCGGGAGTATGCGCTGCTACAAACGGCCGTGGAGACCATGACCGGCGAGGCCGCCAATGTGGATTTCGCGGTGACGGCGCTCAGCGCCGGGTTCGGCCTGCCGCCTGACGCGCCCTTCGCCCTGTTCGCCGTCGCGCGCACGGCCGGCTGGCTGGCCCATGCGGTCGAGCAGGTGCATACCGGAACCCTGATCCGGCCCCGCGCCCGCTATATCGGCGAGGCGCCGCCGCTGTAGTAGCTGTTGCGGGCGTTCATCATCACCCCGATCAACTCCCGCTCGGCCTCGCTGAGGAACGGGTTCCAGACGTCGAAGATCATGATCACGCGCAGCTGGTCCGCGTCGTTCCAGGCTTCGTGGTTGATCGAGTCGTCGAACACCCAGGCCTCGCCCATCTTCCAGTCGCGCGTCTCGTTGCCGACCCGGAACCGGGCCGGGCCCGGCAGGATCAGCGGAAGGTGGACCAGAAGGCGCGTATTGGTCGAGCCGGTATGCGGCGGAATGCGGGTGTTGGCCTCCAGCGCCGAGAACAGGGCCGTCGGCGCGAAGCCGGGCTGGTCAGCCATGGGCAGTCGGTCAAGCAGCGCCGTCGTGCCGGGGCAGACGGCGCAGGCCTCGTCTTGGCGCTTGCCGTCCTTCCATAGCCACAGGGACCGCCAGTTCATCGAATTGTTCAGCTCGCCCCATTGGCCGACCGGCGATCCGGGCGGGTATGCCACATAGGGCGCGAACTCATGCTTGGCCTTCTCAAGGGCCACCTCCAGCTCGGCCCGGATCATGTCCGTGGCGGCTTCCAGCTCGGGCAGCCAGGGGAACAGGTCGCGGTCGTAGAAGGGGATCGCGGGCAGCTGCGGATAGTGCAGCAGCAACGGCTCCTGGACGAACGGCTTGCGCCGGCCGGCGTAGATGTCGAGCGCCTCCTCGAACCGGCTGATCGACCGGCCGCCGTGGCGCCCCTTCACCGTCGCTACCTGATCGCGCAGGAAATCGGCCAGGGCGTCGTTGTTCTCGGCCACCAGGCGGCGGGCGTGGGCGATCGGCGCGACGAGGGCCGGCGGGGTCTGCTCCTCCGGGGGCGCGGCCTCGAGGATGTCGCGGTAGAAGCGCGCGGCGATCCGCGGCCCCGCCAGCCGCTCCAGCAGCGATCCCTTCGAAAGCAGGGCGACGAAATGGTAGGGGTCGATCGTCAGCACGCTGTCCAGCGAGCCCAGGGCCCCGTCCAGGTCGCCCCGGAAGCGCAGGGCCGAGGCCTTGAGCATCTTGATCGAAATATCGGCGGGCGCGGCCGTTTCGGCGCGACCAAGCAGTTCCAGCGCGACGGAGACATCACGCTGGCGGAGCGCTCCTTCCGCCTCCCTGACCAGCGCGCCGATTTCGGGCGCCAGTGACGTCGCCATGCCTACCCCCTCGGACGCGGCCAACTCACCAACCCGCGTTCACCGGCAGGTTAGCTTGTGGCCCCGGCGGAGGCGACCGGAAACATGACGAAACTGTAATGGCGCGGCGAGACGTCTCACCCCGGATCGGGCCGGGTCAGGCGCGTTCGTAGGCCGTTTCCTCCGCCTGCAGGGGCTGATCCAGCCTGCCGACCATCTCCTTGGGGCAGACCTGCCAGAACAGGCCGCGCATGCGGTCCCAGTCGCGCAGGATGCCTTCGGCGAAGGCCGATCCGGTCTCGTGAGCGTGTTCGGAGATCAGCTTGCGCAGGTGCTCGTCCCAGTGGGGCGAGGCCAGGCGCTGGACGACCACGCTGTCGGTGTTGACCCGGCCCTCGAACCGCCCGGCCATGTCCAGGACATAGGCCATGCCGCCGGTCATCCCGGCCCCGAAGTTGCGGCC
>JACRBD010000355.1 GCA_016234625.1 Caulobacterales bacterium
CGAGACCATCGGCCAGACGGTCGAGGGGCTGGCGCGCTATCCGATCAGCGTCCGCTATCCGCGAGAGGTCAGGGACAGTCTTGAGGGATTGCGGACCCTGCCGGTCCTGACGCCGTCAGGCCAGCAGATCACCCTGGGGACCGTGGCGGCGGTCACGGTCGCCGACGGCCCGCCGATGCTGAAGACCGAGAACGGGCGGCCCTCCACCTGGGTCTATGTGGACGTGCGGGGGCGCGACCTGGCGTCCGTGGTCAAGGACCTGCGCGCGGCGGTGACCCGGGATGTCCAACTCGCGCCGGGCGTCTCCATCGCCTATTCCGGCCAGTTCGAGTTTCTGGAGCGGGCCGTGGCGCGGCTGAAGCTGGTCGTGCCGGCCACCCTGCTGATCATCTTCGTCCTGCTCTATGTGATCTTCCGACGGTTCGACGAGGCGGCCCTGATCATGGGCACGCTGCCGTTCGCCCTGACCGGGGGCATCTGGACCCTCTATCTGCTCGGCTACCACCAGTCGGTCGCAACCGGTGTGGGGTTCATCGCGTTGTCAGGGGTCGCCGCCGAGTTCGGGGTGGTGATGCTGATCTATCTCAAGCACGCCCTGGCCGAGCGTGGCGACAGTCCCGACCGGCGCCAGGTCGAGGCGGCCGTGAGGGAGGGCGCGCTGCTGCGCGTCAGACCAAAGGCCATGACCGTGGCGGTGATCCTCGCCGGCCTGCTGCCCATTCTGCTCGGTCATGGCGCGGGGTCGGAGGTGATGAGCCGCATCGCCGCCCCGATGATCGGCGGCATGCTGACCGCGCCGCTGCTCTCGATGCTCGTTATTCCCGCCGCCTGGCTGCTGCTGCGGCGACGGCGGGCCCGTTCCGTTCAACTGCTTCAACAAGGAGACACACCATGAAGCGCCTCACCCTGATCCTGACCGTCGCCGCCATGGGAACGGTCCTCGCCGCCTGTGGCGAGAAGACACCTACGCCGGCGGTCAAGGCCGAACAGGCAGCCCCGACAACGGGCGGCATGGCGCCCGGCATGGACATGGCTGGCGCCATGATGGCCAAGGGAACCGGCACGGTCACCGCCATCGACAAGGCCGGCGGCAATATCACCCTCGATCACGGCCCGATCGCCGAAGCGGGCTGGCCGGCCATGGAAATGGAGTTCAAGGCGACGCCCGCGAGCCTGCTCGACACCGTCAAGGTCGGCGACAAGGTCTCGTTCGAGCTGAAGATGGCCGGCGGAACAGGCGAGGTGACCGCCATCGCGGTCCAGTAGAGCCCGATCAGCGCCGGCCGTCGAGCAGGGTGGACGGGGCGAGGGCGTCGGCGGCGGCGAAGATCGAGGGCCGCGCCGCCGTGGCGGCCGTGGCGGCGGTCAGGCCGCCGACGCCGACGCCGAGCACCAGGGCGAGGCCGACGGCGGTCGCGCGGGCAGGGGCGAAGCCAAGGCTCGTCTGGCGCGCCCGGCCCGCGAGACGGCGTTGCACATCGACCTCGAGGGCGTTCAACGCGCGGTCCGCCGCCTGTGTGCGAAGTTGCGCCAGAAGTGTGTCCAGCCGATTGTCCATGGATGTCGTCCCGCGCCTGGTCCTCAATCCCAATACGCGGCCCGGGGGCAAATCCCTCATGCCGACGGGCCATACTGAATCCGTGAGGGGTCCTGCGGCGGCGTGCGTATATCCAGCCGAGACGCGCGGATCACGACGAACCGCCGAAGGAGCCAGTTATGAAGTCCGGTTTGATGATCGCGGCCGTGGCCGCCCTGCTTTCCACCGCCAGCGCGGCCGTTCCGGCCCTGGCCCATCAGGGTGAAGACCACGCGCCCGTGCCGCAGGCCGTCGAGGGCGACGGCGTGGTGAAGGCCGTGGACGCCAAGGCCGGGACGGTCGTGATCGCCCATGGTCCGATCGCCGCCCTGAAGTGGCCGGCCATGACGATGAAGTTCAAGGTCGAGTCCGCCGCCGTGCTGAACGGCGTGACTGTCGGCAAGACGGTGCACTTCTGGCTGAAGAACGTCGGCGGCAAGCCGGTCGTCTCGCAGATCCATGTAATGTGAGCCGGATCGCGGGGACCGTTTTCCGGCCTCGCCCGTTACCCCGCCATATGAGGGCAGACACCATGACGAATTCGCCGCCGAGGCCTTGGCTGGCCGGCATCCTGGGATTGGTGTTCTCGATCGGGATCGCGGTCGCGCCCCTCAGCGCTCATGAGGGCGAGGCGCGTCCCGCGCCGCCCGCTGCGACCACGGCCACGACCGACCCGGCGCCCGCGCCGATGTCGCCGCAGGACATGCCGGTCACCGACATGGCCTGGCCGTCGAGTGACGACGACGGCGGCATGATGATGAGTCACACGGCGAAACCCACGACGTTCGAGGGGCGTCTGCTGGCCTGGATCGGCATGTGGCACCCGGCGGCGGTCCATTTTCCGATCGCCTTGCTGCTGACGGTGGCTCTGCTGGAGTTCCTGGCGGTCATTCGACGCAAGCCGGTCTACGCGGCGAGCAGCCGGATCCTGCTGGCGGTCGGCGCCATCGGGGCCGTTGTCGCCGCGCCGATGGGCTGGCTGAATGCCGGCCTGCCGGCGGCTGGAGACAGCCTCGATCTGACCGTCCACCGCTGGCTTGGAACCGCCATGCCGGTCCTGCTGTTGGCGCTCTGGTGGCTGAAGCGTCCGGCGGACCAGGCCGCCGTTCGCGCGAGCTCCCGTGGCTATGAGGCCCTGCTGGCGGTGACGGTGGTTCTGATTCTGGTGCAGGCCTACTTCGGCGCGGTGGTCACGCATGGCGCCGAGCATATGAGGTTCTGATGCCCGACATCGCCCGCCGCACATTGCTCAGGAACGCCGGCCTGCTGGGCGCAGGCCTGGCGGCGACGAGCCTCATCCCGGCCTGGGCGCGCAGCGGCTCGACGGGGCTGACGCGGGACCTGCCGACTCTCTCGGGTGCGGACATCAAGCTGCGGATCGGCCACGCCGCCTGGCCCGTGGACGGCCGCAACGGCCATGCGGTGACGGTCAACGGCACGGTGCCCGGGCCGCTCATCCGGCTGCGGGAAGGCCAGACGGCGCGCCTGTCGGTGACCAACGACCTCGCCGAGGAAACCTCGATCCACTGGCATGGCCTCATCCTGCCGTTCCAGATGGATGGCGTGCCCGGAGTCAGCTTTCCCGGCATCAAGCCGGGCGAGACCTTCGTCTATGAGTTCCCGGTCGTGCAGTCGGGCACATACTGGTACCACAGCCACTCCGGCCTGCAGGAGCAGGAGGGTCATTACGGGCCCATCGTGATCGACCCGAAGGGGGCCGATCCGGTAGCCTACGACCGCGAATATGTCGTGGTCCTGTCCGACTTCGCCTTCGTCCATCCGCACGAGATTTTCCGAAAGCTCAAGCAGCAGCCGGGCATCTTCAACAACCAGAAACAGACCCTCGGCGGCTTGCTGGCGGGCGAGGACCAGTCGCGCGACGAACGGCTGGAATGGGCGAAGATGCGCATGGATCCGACCGATGTCTCGGACGTCACCGGGTCGGTCTATACCTTCCTGATCAACGGCTGCGGGCCACAGGACAATTGGACCGCCCTGTTCCAGCCTGGAGAGCGGGTCCGCCTGCGGTTCGTCAACGCGGCCGCCATGACCATCTTCAACGTCCGGATTCCGGGCCTGGCCATGACGGTCGTCCAGGCCGACGGCCAGAATGTGAAACCGGTCGCCGTCGAGGAATTCCAGATCTCCGTCGCCGAGACCTACGACGTGATCGTCCAGCCGATGGAGGACAAGGCCTTCACCCTGGTGGCCGAGGCGGTCGACCGATCCGGCATGGGCCGGGCGACCCTGGCCCCCCGAACGGGCATGGTCGCCGCCGTGCCTCCGCTCCGCAAACGTCCACTGGCCACCATGCGCGACATGGGCATGGACATGTCGATGCACGGCATGGATCACGGCGCCGGCGACGATGCGTCAGGCGGGATGCAGATGGACATGTCCGGCATGGATATGTCGATGCGCAATCCCGACAGCGCTCCCCAGGTGGCGATGGGGCCAGGCGTGCAGATGATCTCGCCGATGCCCGTGGACCGCACCGGCGAGCCGGGCCAGGGACTGGAGGACGCCGGCCACAGGGTGCTGGTCTACACCGACCTGGAAGCGCTGGAGCCCAATCCCGACAGCCGCGCCCCGTCGCGATCCCTGGAGCTGCACCTGACCGGCAACATGGAACGCTTCATGTGGTCGTTCGACGGGGAAACGTTCAGCGAGATCACCAAGCCGATCCCGTTCCGGCTGAACGAGCGGGTGCGGGTCACCCTGGTGAACGACTCGATGATGTCGCACCCGATCCACCTGCACGGCCACTTCTTCGAGCTGTTGACCGGGCCCAAGGGCCGGCGCCCGCGCAAGCACACGGTCAATGTCGCGCCGGGCGGCAAGGTGACCTTCGACCTGACCGCCGACGCCCCGGGCGACTGGGCGTTCCACTGCCACATGCTCTACCACATGCATGCCGGCATGTTCCGGGTGGTCAGCGTCCGGCCTCTGCCGGGAGACGGCGCATGAGGATCGCGGCATTCCTGGCGGCGGTGCTGACCGCCGCGACGACCCCCGCCTTCGCCCAGCACGAGGACCACCCGATGCCGCCGGCGTCGCCCCCCGCGCCAAAGCCCGCGGCGGAGCCCGGTCCCACTCCCGCGCCGGCCGCCACGCCTGAGGCCCTGTCGGCCATGGACGGGATGGATCACGGCGCCATGGAGGAAGAGGTCGGCGCCGAACCGCCGCCCCCGCCGCCAGCCGATCATGCCGCGGACGGCGTCTTCGACCCGGCGGCGATGGCCCGCGCCCGACAGCAACTACAGGCTGAGCATGGCGGCGGGACCGTCTCGAAGGTCATGCTCAATCGCGGCGAGGTTCAGCTGCGGGACGGCGAGACCGGCTATCGCTGGGACGGCGAGGCCTGGATCGGGGGCGACCTCAATCGCTTCGTGCTGAAGACCGAAGGGGAGGGCGCGGACGGCGATCTCGACGCCGCCGAGGCGCAGGCGCTCTACTCGCGAGCCATCGGCCCGTATTTCGACCTCCAGGTCGGGCTTCGGCAGGATTTCGAGCCGACGCCGCGGCGCACCTATTTGACCGTCGGATTTGAAGGCCTCGCGCCCTACTGGTTCGAGGCCGAGGGCGCGGTGTTCGTCTCGAACAAGGGCGACCTGTCGGCGCGCCTCGAGGGAACCTACGACCTGCGCCTCACCCAGCGGTGGATTCTGCAGCCGCGCGCCGAGGTGAATCTGGCCGCGCAGGATGTGCCGGAGATCGGTCTGGGGTCCGGGGTATCCGAGGTCGAGCTGGGCCTGCGCCTGCGCTACGAGCTGCGCCGCGAGTTCGCGCCCTACGTCGGCCTGTCCTTCGAGCGCAAGGTCGGCGGCACGGCCGACTTCGCCCGCGCACTGGGCGAGGACGTCGAAGAGACGAGCGTCGTATTCGGCCTTCGCGCGTGGTTCTGACGCGCGCGACCGGCGCCGCCGGCCGGCCGGGCTGAGCGATTGATTCAGGGAGAAATGCCATGACGTTACGCGCTTTCACATTCGCGCTCTGCCTGCTCGGCGGCGCCGCCGTCTCGGTGGCGGCCAGCGGCCGCGACGCCGCCGAGGCGGCGACGGCGTCGCCCGTCGCTGTCGTCGACGGGTTTCACGCTTCCATGGGTCGCGGCGACGCGGATGCGGTCGCGACGCTCTTGCTGGACGACGCCGTGATCTACGAACAGGGCGGCGCCGAGGCCTCGAAGGCCGAGTACGTCACCGGTCACCTGCCCGGCGACATCGCCTACAGCGCCAGTATGAGCGACACCATCGCGAGCCGGCGCAGCGAGGTCAGCGGAGCCTTCGCCCTGGTCATGTCCCAGGGCCGCACCACGGGAACTCATGACGGCAAGCCGGTGGACCGGCTGACGACCGAGACCATGGTGTTGAAGCGGGTCGGCGGCGTCTGGCGTATCGCCCACATCCACTGGTCGTCGCGGGCCGGCAAACCCTAGACGTCGTTGAGATCCAGGGCCGCGGCCAGGGCCCGTCGCGCCCGGTAGACCCGCAGCTCGACGGCCTTGGCGGTCAGCCCGAGAACGTGGCCGGCTTCCTCGTGGCTCAGTTCCTCCAGGGTGGTGAGAATCAGGGGCTCCTTCAGGCCGCGTGGCAGGGCGGCGATGGCCTTGTCGAGGCGGTCCAGACCTTGCCCCGCCATCGCCGAGGCCTCCGGCGACAGGCCGGCGTCGGCCAGGTTCAGGCCAACTGGACTGTCGAGCGGATCGCTCCGCGTCAGCCAGCGCCGCACAGCGCGACGGCGGGACCAGTCCCGGCATTTGTTGAGCGCGATCCGCCGCAACCAGGCCGGAAAGGAGCGCCCGGCGTCATAGCGGTCGAGCGCCGTCCACGCCGCCGCGAAGGTCTCCTGAAGCAGATCGTAGGCCTCGTCGGGGTCACCGGTGTAGCGGCGAACGAAGCGATAGAGCCCCTCCTTGTGGCGGCGCATCAGCCAGGCGAAGGCCCGCTCGTCGCCCGCGACCGCGCGGGCGGCAAGCTCGTGGTCCGGCGACTGGGGAGTCGCGCTCACCGCCCCTCTTGGGTGAGGGCCGCGAAGACCTCGGCGTCGAATGCCCTGGCCTGCTCCGGGGTCAGCACCGCGCGCATGTCGAACACATGGGCGATGGTCGCCTTCTGCAGGCCGCCCATGGCGTGGTGCAGATGGTCGACGGCGGCCTCGACCCTTGGCGAGTCGCGGTGGCCGTCGCGGATGGCGTCGGCCAGCTCCCGGTTGGCCGTGCGGACCTCCGCCTCCAGCGCCTGACGCTCGGCCGCGTAGGCCTGCTCGATGACATCCAGCCGCCGTGACTGCTCGGCCGTCAGGTCCAGGTCCCGGTGGACCATGTCGTGCAGGGATGGCCCCGCCCCGTTGCGGCTGATCACATAGCGGGCGCTGAGCCAGGCGCCGCCCCCGGCCGCGAGGATGGCCAGGGCGATGGTGACTAGCAGGTTGCGCAGTCCGGGCTTCATGCTCTTCTCTCGCGGGCGGTGAACATTGCCATTGTGGGCGCGGCCGGGCGCCAGCATCCTGTCGCGCGCCCTTCCTGAATGAGTAAGCCATGCTTCGTTGGTCGATACAGCTGCACAAATGGATCGCTCTGATCGTCGGGATCCAGGTTCTCTTCTGGGTCGCCGGCGGCGTGGTGATGACGGTCATTCCCATCGAGCGGGTGCGCAGCGAGCATCACGTGGCGGAGGTCAGGCCCGCGCCGCTCGCGGTCGAAGCGGCGATGCCGGTGGCGGAGGTCGCCCGGCGGGCCGGCCTGCGCCCGGTCGAGGCCCAGCTGAAGACGACGCCCCGGGGGCCGGTGTGGTCGCTGAAGCCGGCCAGCGGCGATCCGGTCTTCCTGTCGGCGACGACCGGACGTCCGATGGCGGCGATGGCGGCGGCCGAGGTCCAGGCTCTGGCCCAGCGCGCCTACAAGGGCGAGGGGCGGACCGTCTCGGCGACCCTGCTGGCCGAAGCCCCGCAGGAAACCGGCAAGACCGGCCCGCTCTGGCGGGTGGATTTCGACGACGCCGAAGGGACAAGCTTCTACCTCTCGCCCCAGACCGGCGAGGTCGTCAGCCGCCGGTCAAACGTCTGGCGCTTCTACGACTTCTTCTGGCGGCTCCACATCATGGATCTGGAGAAGGGTGAGAACTTCAATCACCCCCTGATCATCGCGGCCGGCATACTGACGCTCAGCATCGTGGTGACAGGGTTCATTCTCCTGTGGATCAGGCTGGCGCGTGATCTGAAGATGGCGCGCGCGGCGCGCATGGTGCGCGCGGGCGGATGATCCTCGCGCGCCTCGACACCCGCTGGCGCGACCTCAGTACGGCGTCTGCGAAGGCTCGCCGCCGGGCCGCGCGATGCCGCTCGGGGCGTCGCCCGCCTGCTTTTCCCGGCGGAGAGGGCAGGTCGTCTCCGAAGATCAAAGCATCGTCAGGCGCCCGTCCGGCAAGGCGCGTTGCAGTGCGCCGGCCTCGCTCCAGGGCGCGCGCATCCATATGTCCCGCTCTTCCTCCGTGGTCAGGATCACCGGCATCGCCTTGGGGTGGACCGCACCCACTTCGGCGTTCGGCTCCGTCGTCAGAAAGGCGAATACGTCGCAATCCTCCCATCCGGTCTTCATCTTTCGGACGCTTCCCCAGTCGCGGGTCTCAATCCCCGCGAAGAACGCCAGGGGTTGGTCGTCCGAAAGGGCGAACCAGACCGGCTTGTATTTGCCGTCTGTGTGGCCGGGCTCGCTGAACGCATTGAAGGGCACGAGGCAGCGGCTCCCGGGGCCCAGCCATCGCTTCCAGTGTGACGAGGCGGTGTTGCGAACGTTGGTCGTGCCGTTGTCGGGCTCCATCCGGAGAAGCTCGGCGAAGGCTTCGGCGTCTATGTCCTTGCCCTTCGCGCGAAGCTTGTCGGCGCGCCTTGAGGCGGCGTCCAAGAGCATCTTTCTGGACGAAGGCATTCCCCACCTGGCTCTCACCAGCTCGCGGTCGCCGCTGGTCCTGTTGCGTACGATCGCCGCCAGATAGTCGGGATAGATGTCGCCGGGTTCGAGGTTGCCGACGTCCGCGTGCATCGCGCGCGTGGCGGCTACGAGTTCGGAGTGGCCCGAGCGAGTGCGGTAGAGATTACACATGAACCGACGCTAGAGCATTTTCCGATCCAACTGGATCGGTGAAATGCTCCAGTGTTTTGTTTTAACGCATTTTCTGGCGGCGAACCGGCATCCATTTCGCCGGAAAATGCTCCAGAACGCCCCCTGGCGGCCCGTCAAATCCAGATGGTCACCTGCTTCCTGTCGCAATGACTGCACCGAAGCCGCCGGGTTATGTCGTAGCGGACGGCGTGACTGCCAAAGATCCGAAGGCTCATCTTCGAACTCCACGCCACCTCATGCTTGCAGGCGTCGCACCTGATCTTGAGCGTACTGGACGTTCTCCCCAGCATGTTGCCAAGGGTCTGGAACATCCGCGCCATTCATCGGCCCATGAGCCTCGCGACCGGCCCGAGCGCGCACATCGCCTCCAGGAGTCCGTGGGTGTCACGGGCGGGCATCCCTTTGACTTGATCGACAAGCTGACGGCGCTGCTCGTCGGTCAGCGACTGGGCTGGTTTGGCGGAGTCCGGAGACATGGCGGGCGGTTCCATGTTCTCATTTTGTTCTCACCGATCCGGAAGAGTCAACACCGATCTCGAGGGGCATGAGGGGGCCGTCGCCCGCGCGCCAGGGCCCGGAGCGCCGCCCGGTAACCATCTGAAAGTGTTGAACAAAGCTCACTGGGTGAGGCGTCGTATCCAGGGGGCGAAAATGCCCAATAAATCAGTGAGGTGCAAAATGAGTAGGCCCGGCAGGACTCGAACCTGCAACCAGACCGTTATGAGCGGTCAGCTCTAACCATTGAGCTACGGGCCTTCAGCAGTGCTTCGGGCCGGTTACCACGCCCCGAACGCGCCTTAAAGCTCCGGTTCATGTAAGGTCCGCCAAACCTGCCATCGACGGAACGAAGCAACCCGCCGTCACGGAGATCACCCATGAAAACCCTCTTTCGCGCCGCCGCCATCGGGGCGGTGATCATCGCCGGATCGGCCGGCGCCGCGCTGGCCCAGACGGCGCAGGTCCCGGCCGCCGACACGATGTTCCGCGCCACCACCCTCAGCCTCTCGGCCTCCGGCGAGGTGAGCCGCCGTCCGGACATGGCGACCATTTCTACCGGCGTGCAGACCGAGGCCCCGACCGCGGCCGAGGCCCTGCGCCTGAACGCCGTGCGCATGAACCAGGTGATCGCGACCCTCAAGAAGGCCGGCATCGCCGACAAGGATATCCAGACCAGCGGCCTGAGCCTGAGCCCGCAGTATGTCTACCAGGAGAACCTGCCGCCCAGGCTGACCGGCTATCAGGCGACCAACCAGGTCACCGTCACGGTGCGGGACCTCGGCAAACTGGGCGCGGCGGTCGATGCGGTGGTGGGCGCGGGCGCCAACTCGGTGGGCGGCATTTCCTTCGGCCTGCAGAACAGCGACACGGCCGAGGACGCGGCGCGGCTCGATGCGGTCCAGGCCCTGCAGGCCAAGGCCAACCTCTACGCCCAGGCCATGGGCTATCGTGTCGCCCGGCTGGTGACCCTCAGCGAAGGCGGCGGCTACAGCCCGCCCTCGCCGGTGCCCATGCTGGCCATGGCCATGCGGGACAAGGCCGAATCGACCCCGGTGGAAGCCGGAGAACTGAAGGTCCGGATCGATATCAGCGCGACGTTCGAACTGGCGAGATAGGCGACGGGGACATGTACCGCAGGTACGTGTCCCCTAATCGA
>JACRBD010000028.1 GCA_016234625.1 Caulobacterales bacterium
ACAAATGCTCGTCATCCTGAGCAGCCGGCAAGGCCGGCGTGTCGAAGGACGCACGCTGGATCACCCCTCGTAGTGGTCCGCCACCATCCGGTTCAGCAGCCGCACGCCAAAGCCCGTGGCGCCGTCCGGAATGGTCGGGATAGTCGAGGGCTTCTTCCAGGCGGTCGAGGCGATGTCGAGGTGCGCCCATGGCAGGCCATTGACAAACTTCTGCAGGAACAGGGCGGCGGTGATCGAGCCGCCGGCCCGGCCGTTGCCGGTGTTCTTGAGGTCGGCGATCATGCTCTCGATCTGCTTGTTGTACGGATCGGGCATCGGCATGCGCCACAGGGGTTCGGCCTCGGCCTTCGACGCCGCCAGAAGATTATCAGACAAGGCATCGTTATTGCTGAACAAACCGGCGTAGTCGTTGCCAAGCGAGATGATGATCGCGCCGGTCAGGGTCGCCAGGTCGACCATGAACTTCGGCTTGAAGCGGTCCTGGCAGTACCAGAGGGCGTCGGCCAGAACGAGGCGGCCCTCGGCGTCGGTGTTGATGATCTCGATGGTCTGGCCGGACATCGAGGTGACCACATCGCCGGGGCGCTGGGCGTTGCCGTCGGGCATGTTCTCGACCAGGCCAAGAATGCCGACCGCGTTGACCTTGGCCTTGCGGCCGGCCAGCACATACATGACGCCGGCCACGGCGGCCGCGCCGCCCATGTCCCACTTCATGTCCTCCATGCCGTCGGCCGGCTTGATGCTGATGCCGCCGGTGTCGAAGCAGACGCCTTTGCCGACAAAGGCGACCGGCTGGGCGTCGCCGGCGCCGTTCCACTGGATGACGGCCAGCTGGCTGTCGCGGACGCTGCCCTGGCCAACGCCGAGCAGGCTGCCCATGCCCAGCTTCATCATCGCTTCCTCGTCGAGGATTTCGACCGTCAGGCCCAGCGACTCCAGCGCCTTGACCCGCCTGGCGAACTCCGCCGGGTACAGGACGTTGGGCGGCTCGGAGACCAGGTCGCGGGAGAAGTAGATGGCCTCGCCAAGCGCCTTGAGCGGGGCGAAGGCGGCGTCGGCGGCCTTCACGTCGTCGGTGTGGATCTGGACCGTCTGCAGCGACGGCTTGGCCTCGGCCTTTTCGGTGGTGCGGTAGCGGTCGAAGCGATAGGCGGCGAGGGTCGCGCCAAGGGCCGCCTGCGCCGCTTCGGCGGCGGTCGCGCCCGGCAGCAGGACGTGCAGGGTGTCGGAGCCGCTGGTCCTGGTCGACTGGAAGGCCTGGGCGGCGAACCGCTCCGCCGCATCGGCGTTCCAGTCGGCGCCGGCGCCCACGACCACCAGCCGCTGCACATCCAGCCCCGCCGGGACCACAAGCTCGACGGTCTGGCCCGGCTTGCCGGCAAAGCGGCCGGCGGCGATGGCGCGGGTGACCGCGCCTTCGGTGGCCTTGTCCATGTCCTCGGCGGCCCAGGAGAGCTTGCCCCCCTCGAACGCCATAACGGCGACCGCGCCGCCCTTGGGGGCCCTGGTCCGGTCGGCGGCGACAAACTCGATGCGCATGGATCACTCCTGAAACCTGTCGGGCGGGCATAGTCCAACCCGTCGCGATAGGAAAGCTTGGGCGGTTGTGTCGGCCGGCGGCGGGCGTATAGAACGGGCGGCCCCCTGTTTGGGGTTTTCCCTGACTCCAAACGGGTTCAGCTTCCTCCCCGATGCGTCTGATCGAGCGCTATCTGTTCCGCCAGCTGTTGACGCCGACGCTCCTCGCGGCGGCGGCGCTTGGCGCTGTGGGGTTGCTCAGCCAGAGCCTGGGCCAGCTGGACATCATCATCGAGCAACGCCAGACGGCCTGGGTGTTCCTCAAGGTCATCGTGCTGGCCATGCCCCAGCTGCTGAACCTGATTCTGCCCATCGCCGTGTTCGTCGCCGCCCTGATCGGGCTCAACCGCCTGCATGCCGAGCATGAGCTGGTGGTCTGCTACGCCGCCGGCATGAGCCGCTGGCGGGTGATGGCGCCGGGCATGCGGCTGGCGGTCATGGCCACCCTGGTGGGGTTGCTGATCAATCTGTGGGTTCAGCCGGCCGCCTACCGGGCCATGCGCGAGATCTTCTACGCCGCCAAGACCGACCTGGCCGCCACCCTGGTGCGCGAGGGCGAGTTCACCGAGCCGGCGCCCCGCCTGACGGTCTACGGCCAGACGGTCGAGAGCGACGGCAAGATCCTCAACCTGTTCATCCATCACCGCACCGAAAAGGGCGGCGCCACCACCTACACGGCCAGGGAGGGCCGCATCACCTACCGCGGCGGCCAGCCGGTGCTGGTGATGCGCAACGGCTCGAACCAGGAGTTCTCCCGCACCGGGGTGCTGAACTACCTGTCGTTCGAGGAATACGCCCTGGACCTGACGCCCTTCCTCAAGACCCGGGACGGGGTCACCTACGAGGCTTCGGACCGCTATCTGCACGAACTGCTGTTCCCCGACCTGAGCAAGCCCTACGAGCGCAAGAACCGCGACAAGCTGGCCGCCGAGGGGCATGCCCGCCTGGCCTCCCCGCTCTACAGCATCGCCTTCATGGCCATGGCCTTCGCCGCCGTGCTGGGCTCCAGTTTCAGCCGCCTGGGCTACGGCCGGCGGATCGCCGTGGCCGGGGGCGTCGCGGCCCTGGTCCGGATCATCGGCTTCGCCGTGCAGTCGGCCTGTGAAGACAGTCCCGAACTGAATTTCCTGCAGTACCTGATCCCGATGATCGCCACCGTCTGGGCCTTCGGGCAGCTGTTCCGCCAGGTCGAGCGCCGCTCCGGCTGGCGCGAATGGCTGCCGTTCGTCGGCGGCAAGGCCCGCGGAGCAACTGCATGAACCAGGGCATCGGGCGCCTCGAACGCTATGTCCTGACCCGCACGCTCGCGGGCGTTCTGGGCGCGCTGGCGGTGATTGGCGCGGTGATCCTGCTGATCGACTTCGTCGAGGTGTCGCGCACGGTGGGCGGCCGGGGCGACGCGGGTTTCCCGCGCCTCCTGTGGCTGACCATGCTCAAGGCGCCGTCGACCATCCTGACCCTGTTGCCGTTCGCCTTCCTGTTCGGGACGCTGGCGGCCTTCGTCGGCCTCAACCGGCGCAGCGAGCTGATCGCCATGCGCGCCGCCGGAGTCTCGGCCTGGCGCTTCATCCTGCCCGCCGCCGTGGCCGCCTTCGTGGTCGGCGCGGTGACCGTGGCCGCGCTCAACCCGCTGGCGGCGATGCTGGGCGCCGCGTTCGAGCAGTCGCGCACGGCGATCACCGCGGAGTTCCAGACCTCGGCGGCGAAGGACACCTGGCTGCGCCAGGGCGACGCCAGCTCCCAGGTGGTCATCCGGGCCCGCTCGCACGACGAGATCAACGGCACGGTGCGCCTGAAAAACGTCTCGATGTTCGTCTACCGCGTGACGCCGAGCGGGGGGCTGGAGTTCTCGCGCCGGCTCGAGGCCGAGGAGGCGCGTCTGATGCCCGGCTACTGGCGACTGCGCGGCGTGCGCGAGGCGGCGCCGGGGGCCGGATCGGTGCGGTCCGAGACCCTGTCGATTCCCTCGACCCTCGACGAACAGGCGGCCATCGAACGCTTCACCACCCCTGACGCGATCGCCTTCTGGCGCCTGCCGGCGACCATCCGCGGCACCGAGGCGGCGGGCTTCTCGGCCCTGCCCTATCGCCTGAGGCTGCACCAGCTGCTGGCCACGCCGCTGCTCTATGCCGCCCTGTCGGTGCTGGCGGCGGCCTTCTCGCTGCGGCTGATGCGGCTGGGCGGCCTGGCGGCCCTGGCCGGGTCCGGCGTGGCGCTGGGTTTCATCTTCTTCTTCTTCAACCAGTTCTGCGGCGCGCTGGGCAAGGCCGAGATCCTGCCCGCCTTCGCCGCCGCGTGGGCGCCGCCGCTATTGGCGCTGTTATCGGGACTGACCTTGCTTTGCTATACGGAGGACGGCGGAATCGTGCGGGGGCGCGTCGCCGGGAGAAAGACCGCGCCATGAGCCATGCTCGACGCCTTTCCGGACGCGCCGGCCTGCTCGCCGGCGGGGCCCTGATCGCCCTGGCCGCCGCCGCGCCCGCGACGGCCCAGGGTGCCCCGACAGCCCCGGTCGCCGCCGCCGAGGACGATGGACTGGGCGCGCGCGGCTTCTATCTGGAATCGGACCTGCTGATCCAGGACGACGCCAACCAGATGGTCACGGCCAGGGGCGACGTGGAGGTCCGCTATCGCGGCCGCACCGTGCGCGCCGGCGAACTGACCTACGACATCAGGAGCGGGGTGATCACCGCCCGCGAGAACGTGGTGATCATCGATCCGTCGGGCGGGGTCAGCTTCGCCAATGTGATGATCCTCGACGAGGAGCTGCGCGCCGGCGTGGCCGAGGGCTTCTCCGCCCGCCTGGCCGGCAATGTGAAGATCGCCGCCGCCACCGCCGTGCGCCGCAGCGACGCGGTCAACGAGCTGAACAAGGCGATCTACACCCCCTGCGAAATCTGCGCCGCCGACCCGACCCACCCGCCGACCTGGTCAATCCGGGCGGACAAGGTGGTCCAGGATCGTGACAAGCAGCTCATCTACTACCGCAACGCCGTCATCGAGCTGTTCGGCGTACCGGTATTCTACGCGCCGGTGTTCTGGCACCCCGACCCCAGCGCCGAGCGCAAGTCGGGCCTGCTGCAGCCCAAGATCGTCGCCTCGGCGCGCCGTGGCCTGTCCTACGAACAACCCTATGCCTGGATCATTTCGCCGTCGGAAGATCTGGTCATCAGCCCCCAACTGAACACCAATGTGAATCCGTTCCTGAACTTCCAGTGGCGGCGGCGGTTCACCAACGGCCAGATCAACGCCCGCTTCGGCTACACCTACGAGCGTGATCTCGACGGCGACGGCGACCGTATCGGCGACCTGACCTCGCGCAGCTATGTCCTGGCGGACGGCCTGTTCGATCTGGAGAACCACTGGCGCTGGGGCTTCGCCGCCGAGCGCGCCTCCGAAGACCTGGTGTTCGACAAGTACGACGTCGGCGACGTCTACGCCCAGCGCGGCCTGGTCGCCTCGGACGACAAGCGCCTGACCTCGCAGATCTACGCCGTGCGGCAGGACGAGCGGTCCTACTTCAGCGTCGCGGCGATCAGCTTCCAGGGCCTGCGCCCCGGCGACAATGACCGCACCTTCCCGACCATCGCCCCGTTCATTGAGGGCCGCTGGCAGCCGGAAGGGCCGGTGTTCGGCGGACGACTGCGGGTTCAGGGCAGCGCCGTGGGCCTGACGCGCGAGCAGTCGCAGTTCGTCGCGGCCCAGCCCGGCGCCGACAGCCGCCGGGCCACGGCGGGTTTCGACTGGCGCAGCACCTATACCTACGCCAGCGGTCTGCGGATCTCGCCCTTCGCCCAGGCTCGCGGCGACGTCTACAGCCTTAGCGACCTGGCGCCGCCCAACGCGGGCCAGGACGAGACCGTGACCCGCGCCCTGGGCGTGGCCGGGATCGACGTCAGCTATCCCCTGTTCCGGCGGGACGGCGACCGGACGATCGTCCTCGAACCCCTGTTGCAGGTGGCCCTGTCGCCGGACACCGACCGCGACCCGCTGATTCCCGACGAAGACAGCACGGTGCTGGAGTTCGATGAAACGAACCTGATGCGGGCGGACAAGTTCCCCGGCTTCGACCTCTACGAGGGCGGCCAGCGGATCAACGCCGGCTTGCGGGCCACGGCCCTCTACGACGACGGCCGCGGCATCAGCGTCCTGGTCGGCCGCAGCTTTCGCGCCAAGGACGACACCCAGTTTCCCGCCCGGAGCGGTCTGCGGCCCAAGGCCTCCGACTGGATCGTCGCCGCCGAGGGGGCGCCGATCGACGGCCTGAGCTTCTTCACTCGGGCCCGGTTCGACGCGGCCGACTGGGGCGTGCGGCGGATGGAAGCGGGGGTCAACGTCGAGTTCAACCGCGCCCGCGGCTTCGTTCGCTACCTGCGGGACAACCAGGACATCACCGGCGTCCAGCGCGAAGACATCGACTTCGCCGGCGAGGTCATGATCGCGGGCAACTGGGGCGTGACCTTCGCCGGGGTGCGGGATGTCGAAGGCGACATCTGGCGGCGGCAGGAATTCGGCGGCCTCTACCGCGACGACTGCCTCGATCTGGCGGTCGTCTGGGTGCACGAAGAGACCTACAACCGCTCGCTTGGTCCGTCGGACTCGGTGATCCTGCGCCTAACGCTCGCCACATTGGGCGATAAAGGCTACAGGCAATGAAATTCGGCCGGATCGCAGCGTCCCCGCCGGGCCAAACACTCAAGGGAACGACCAGATTGATGAAGTCGGCGCGTAGCATGACGGGCTTGGCTATGGCGGCCGTGTCCGCCCTGAGCCTCGGTCTCGCTCCCATGGCGTCCGCCCAGGACGCCGGTCTGGCCAGCATGGCCACGCCGACCGCTCCGGTCGTCCCGCAAGCGCCCCTGCCCACGGTGTCCGAAAGCGTGGCGGCCATCGTCAACGACGACATCGTCTCGACCTACGACCTGGTCCAGCGCATGCGGCTGCTGGCGATCACCTCGGGCATTCAACCCGACGAGAACAACCTGCAGCAGCTGCAGCGTGAAGCGCTTCGCGGCCTGATCGAGGAGCGCCTGCAGATCCAGGAGCTTCGCCGCATCGAAAAAGAAAACAAGATCGATATCATCGCCAGCGACCCCGAGGTCGATGCGGCCCTGGCCGACATGGCCCGCGGCGCCAACAACATGACCGCCGAACAGCTGGTCGGCCAGCTGGCCGCCGCCGGCATTGGTCCCGAGACCCTGCGTGCGCAGCTTCGCGCCGAGATCAGCTGGCAGGGCTACATCAACGGCCGCTTCCGGTCGCGCCTGCGCATCGGCCGCGACCAGGTGAAGGCCACGCTCGACCGGCTGGCGCTGGCCGCGACAAGGCCGCAGTACCAGATCAGCGAAGTCTATATCGAAGCCTCGCGGGTCGGCGGCATGCAGGTGGCCTACCAGGGCGCCCAGTCGCTGATCGACCAGATGAAGCAGGGCGCGCCCTTCCCCGCGGTGGCCCGACAGTTCTCCGCCTCGCCGACGGCGGCCAACGGCGGCGACGCGGGCTGGATCAGCGCGGGTGAAATGCCGGCCGAGGTTGAAGCCGTGCTCGACCAGATGCCGGCCGGCAACCTGTCGCCGCCGATCGCCACCCAGGACGGCGTCTACATCATCTATCTGCGCGACAAGCGCGCCGGGTCTAACGTGACGCTGGTGTCGCTCAAGCAGGTCGCCGTTCCGCTGGCCGAGGACGCCACGGCCGAGCAGATCCAGGCCGCCGCCGTGGAACTTGAAGCCCTGCGTCCGAAAGTGACCGGCTGCGCCGATCTCGAGGCCAAGGCCGCCCTGGATCCGGGCGTGCTTGCCGGCGATCTGGGCGAGGCTGAAATCAGCGGCCTCGCCGACGGCTTCCAGCAGGCGGTGGCCAACACGCCGGACGGCCAGCTTTCGCAGCCCATCCGCACCCAGATGGGCCTGCACCTGGTCATGGTCTGCGGCCGCCGCTCCAGCGGCGCGCAGCTGCCCACCCCTGAACAGGTCGAGGGCCGGCTGATCAGCCTGCAGCTGGCCAACATCTCCAAGCGCATCCTGCGCGACCTGCGCACCAGCGCGACCATCGAGACGCGGTGACGACGGCGCCACTGGCTCTGAGTCTGGGCGATCCCGCCGGGATCGGACCCGAGATCACGGTCAAGGCCTGGCGGGCGCTGCGCGAGCAGGGTCCGGCCTTCATGGTTGTGGGCGACGCCCAGGCCCTGGCCTCCGCCCCCGGCCCCCCTGCCCCCATCCGCGCGGTCACTGGCCCCGAGGAGGCCCTGCGGGTGTTTTCCGCCGCCATCCCGGTGCTCGATCTTCCGCTGGCCGCTCCGGTGGTCGCCGGCCAACCCAACCCGGCCAACGGCGGCGCGGTGATCCGCTGGATCGAGACCGGGGCCGGCCTGGCCCTCTCCGGCGCGGTCAGCGGCCTGGTCACCGCCCCGATCGCCAAGGCCCCGCTCTACGCCGCCGGCTTCCGATTCCCCGGCCACACCGAGTTCCTCGCCGACCTGACCGACGATGGCCGCCGCGATGGCCCGCGCGGGCCGGTGATGATGCTGGTCGCCGCCGACCTGCGGGTGGCGCTGGTGACCATCCACGCCCCCCTGGCCGCCGTGCCGGGCCTGCTGACCATAGAGACGGTGGTCAACGCGGGGCTGGTGACCGCCCAGGCGCTGAAGCGCGATTTCGGCATCGCCCATCCGCGTCTGGTCCTGGCGGGCCTCAACCCGCACGCCGGCGAGTCCGGAACCATCGGCCGCGAGGAGATCGACATCCTGGGCCCCGCCGCCCGGACCCTTGCCGACCTGGGGGTGTCCCTCCGGGGCCCCCTGCCCGCCGACAGCCTGTTCCATGCCGAGGCCCGCGCGACCTATGACGCGGCCCTGTGCCTCTATCATGACCAGGCCCTGATCCCGGTGAAGATGCTCGACTTCTGGGGCGGGGTGAACGTCACCCTGGGCCTGCCGATCGTGCGCACCTCGCCCGACCACGGCACCGGGTTCGACATCGCCGGACGGGGCCTGGCCCGTCCCGACAGCATGATCGCGGCGATCCGGCTGGCGGCGCAGATCGCGGCGCGCCACGGCAGCTGAACGCGCCTGCGTCCTTCGACACGCCCCGCTGCGCGAGGCTGCTCAGGATGACGTGTTCAGTTGGACGGCAATAGTCTACGTCATCCTGAGCAGGCCCGAAGGGCCGTGTCGAAGGACGCAATGACCCGTATCGAAGACCTCCCTCCCCTGCGGGACAGCCTCGGCGAGCACGGGCTGCTGGCCGACAAGAGTTTCGGCCAGCACTTCCTGCTGGACCTCAACATCACCCGCAAGATCGCCCGGCTGGCCGGCCCGCTGGAGGGCCAGACGGTCATCGAGGTGGGGCCGGGCCCAGGCGGCCTGACCCGCGCCCTGCTGGAAGCCGGCGCCCGTGTGGTGGCGGTGGAGAAGGACGCCCGCTTCCTGCCCCTGCTTGAGGAACTGGCGGAGGCCGCCGACGGCCGCCTGACCCTGGTCCAGGGCGACGCCCTGAAGGTCGACGAGGCGGCCCTGGCGGGCGGCCCGGGCCATGTGGTGGCCAACCTGCCCTACAACGTCGGCACCCCACTGCTGATCAAATGGCTGACCGGCCCCTGGCGGCCGATCTCCATGACCCTGATGTTCCAGAAGGAAGTCGCCGACCGCATCGCCGCGGGGGTCAATGACGGCGCCTACGGCCGGCTGGCGGTGGTCTGCCAGGCCCTCTGCCAGGCCAAGGTGGTCATGGACCTGCCGGCCCGCGCCTTCACCCCGCCGCCAAAGGTCGCCTCCGCCGTGGTGCGGCTGGACCCGCTGGCCGAGCACCCGACGGCGGCCGAGATCGCCGCGCTGGAAAAGGTCACGGCGGCGGCGTTCGGTCAGCGCCGCAAGATGCTCCGCTCCAGCCTCAAGGTGCTGGGCGGCGAAGCCCTGTGCGTGAAGGCGGGGATCGACCCGAACGTGCGGGCCGAAACGGTGCCGGTGGAGGGGTTTCTGGCCCTGGCGAGGGCGCTTTAGCTAGGCCGAACCGGCGCGCCTGGCCTCGATACACGATAGAATAGGTAGCCAGCCAGCATGGCGCAGATCAGATAAAGAAGGCCGTTTGGCGCCGGACGCACCCATTCGGCGACCTCCACGTCCGTGGTATAAATTGGATGGTAGCGGATGACGACCGTCCGCCCCGTCCAGCTTCGGCGTACCGCGTCGGTCCCCAGATGGGGAAAATAACAAGCTCGGTGTTCCTGTGTTTGTGCGCCCGCTTCATGCCGCCTGTAGGCGACCACAGGCGTCCAGCCCCGGCAGCGTCGCCCATTGCTGTAGTCGAAACGGATGATCGTGCCTTCGGTCGACGTCCATGCCGCGTGCTCGCGGACGATGAATCGGTCGAGCCCGTACATAAAGGGGATCGCCAGTAGCGGAATGAGGACGGCCAGAGCAGCGACCGCGTAGCGAGCCCTCGGCGTCATTCCAAGTGGGAGTATGGCAGACCTCATGCCGAGCGATGCCTTGTGACCAACGCGCAAATCATTGCCCGCCCCTACAACTCCGGCAGTTCCTCGGCCAGCAGCTCGTCCACGAACGGCGCGATCCACAGGTTGCGAGCCGCCCGGCGGCGTTCGGCGTGGTAGATGTGGGCCAGGTCCGCGTAGGCCCGGTCGAAGTCCTCGTTGAGAACCACGTAGTCGAAGGTCTCCCACTGAATCAGCTCGTCCTTGGCGCGGGAAATCCGCTCGCGGATGACCTCCTCGCTGTCCTGCGACCGCGCCAGCAGCCGGCGGCTCATCTCCGCCAGGGAGGGCGGCAGAATGTAGACCAGCACCGAGTCGTCCGGGGCCTGGGCGTGGATCTTCATGGCGCCCTGGTAATCGATATCGAACAGGGCGCTCTCGCCGCGGGCCAGGGCGTCCATGATCGGCGCCCGCGGGCTGCCGTAGCGGTTGCCGTAGACGTCGGCCCATTCGAGGAAGGCGTCCTCCTCGATCATCCGGTCGAACTCGGCGCGGTCGACGAAGTGGTAGTCGCGGCCCTCGTGCTCGCCCGGACGGGGCTGGCGGGTGGTGGCCGAGATCGACAGGTGCAGGTCCGAATGGTCGGCGACCAGGCGCCGCGTCAGAGAGGTCTTGCCCACCCCGGACGGCGCCACGATCATCAGCATCAGGCCGCGCGTCTTGCGGGGTTCCTCACTCAACATTCTGCACCTGCTCGCGGAACTGCTCGATCACCGCTTTGAGGTCGAGGCCGATAGCGGTCAAGGCCGGGGTGGCCGATTTCGAACACAGGGTGTTGGCTTCGCGCATGAATTCCTGGGTCAGGAAGTCCAGCCGGCGGCCGGCGGCGGCGTCCGCGGCCAGAAGCAGGCGGGCGGAGTCCACATGGGCGGCCAGGCGGTCCAGTTCCTCGCGCACGTCGGCTTTCACGGCCATGGCGGCGGCTTCCTGGACGATCCGCTCCTCGGAAGCGGCCTCCCCGGCCAGCTCCTTCATCCGGCGGGCGAAGCGGTCACGAATGACGGCGGGGTGGCCGGCGGCTTCGGCCTCGGCGGCGGCGACGAGCTGGCCGATGCGATCGATCTGGCCGGTCAGCACCGGCAGCAGGGCCGCGCCCTCGGCCAGGCGCGAAACCTTCAGCCCGTCCAGCCCGGCCGCCAGACTGTCGGCCATGGCCGCCTCGAGCGCCGCGCGGACCTCGGGCTCATCCTCGGCGTCCGTGGCCTCCAGCACCCCGCGCAGGGCCAGCAGGCCGTCCGCCGAGGGCGGCCCGGCCCGGCCGGCCTTCACCATCGGCTCAAGCAGGGCCAGGTAGCGGTCCAGCTGGTCGGCGTTGACCGAGATGGCGATCGCCGATTCCGCCCGTTTGGCCTGCAGGTTCACATTGAGCTGGCCGCGCTGGAACCGGGCCGTGGCGCCGTCGCGGACACCCTTTTCCAGCACATCGAAGCCCGGCGGGCCGCGAAAGCGGACCTCGAGGTTGCGGCCGTTGACGGAGCGGGCCTCGACGGCCCAGGTCCAGGCCCCGGCGGCCCCTTCGACCCGGGCGAACCCGGTCATGCCCGACAGGGCCATCTACTTGCCGGTCCGGGCGCGCCAGGCGCGCCATTTCTCGACGTTCCGCTGATGCTCTTCGTAGGTCGCCGCGAAGGCGTGACCGCCCGAGCCGTCGGCGACAAAGAACAGGTAGTCGGTGGTCGGCGGATCAAGCACGGCGGCCAGCGACGCGCGGCCCGGATTGGCGATCGGCGTCGGCGGCAGGCCGCTGATGGCGTAGGTGTTGTAGGGCGTCGGGGCCTGCAGCTCCGACAGCAGGATCCGCCGGCCCAGCGGCCGCCCGCGGGTGATGCCGTAGATGATCGTCGGGTCGCTCTCCAGCCGCATGCCCTTGCGCAGGCGGTTGACGAAGATCGAGGCGACCTGCGGCCGCTCGCGGGCGACGCCGGTCTCCTTCTCGACGATCGAGGCCAGGATCACCGCCTCTTCCGGGGTGCTGATCGGCAGGTTCGGCTGGCGTTTGGCCCACAGCGCAGCCAGCAGCTTGTCCCGCGCGTCCATCATCCGCTGCAGCACCGCCGCCCGGTCCTCGCCGCGCTGGAAGTCATAGGTCTCCGGCAGGATGGCGCCTTCCGGCGGCGTGGCGGCCTCGCCGGAAAGCGCGCCTTCCCTGTTGAGGATCTCGATGACCATGTCCGAGGTCGCGCCCTCCGGGATGGTCACCTGGTGGCGCACCACCCGACCGGCGCGGATGTCGGCCAGCACCCGGGCCATCGAGGCCTTCGACGGAAACGCGTATTCGCCGGCCTTCAGGCCCCGCGCCGCGCCGGTGACCTGGGCGGCGGCGATGAAGATCGAGCCGGAGCGGACCACATGGGCGCTTTCCAGCGCCCCGGCGATCTCGTTGAGGCCCGCGCCCTTGCGCAGCATGACGATGGCCGGCTTGCCGTCAGGGGTCGCCGGACCCGCGCCGCGATAGCTCCACACCGCCCACAGGCCGACCAGCACCAGCGCCAGGCACAGGGTGGTGAAGGCGCTCATCGCCATGATCAACAGGCGGCGCATCAAGGGCAGTCCGGGGGAGGCTTTGCGGCTCACGGGGCCTTCTTGAAGATCACGCAGGCGTTGGTGCCGCCGAAGCCGAAGCTGTTGGACATGGCGACGTCGATCACCATCGGTTTCGCCTTGTGCGGGACAAGGTCGATGGGCGTGTCGAACTCGGGATTGTCCAGGTTGATGGTCGGCGGAGCGATCTGGTCGCGCAGGGCGAGGATCGAGAAGATGCCTTCCACCGCCCCGGCGGCGCCCAGCAGGTGGCCGGTCATCGACTTGGTCGAGGACATGGACACGTTTTTCGCGTGATCGCCCAGCAGTCGGGTCACCGCGCCCAGTTCCAGGCCATCGGCCATGGTCGAGGTGCCGTGGGCGTTGACGTAGTCGATGTCCGAAGCCTGCAGGCCGGAGTCCTTCAGCGCCGCGGTCATGGCGCGGAAGCCGCCGTCGCCGTCCTCGGACGGCGCGGTGATGTGGTAGGCGTCGCCCGACAGGCCGTAGCCGGCGACCTCGGCATAGATGGTCGCGCCGCGGGCCTTGGCGTGTTCGTACTCCTCCAGCACCACGACGCCGGCCCCCTCGCCCATGACGAAGCCGCCACGGTCCGTGTCATAGGGGCGCGAGGCGGCCTCGGGCCGGTCATTGAAGTCGGTGGCCATGGCGCGGCAGGCGATGAAGCCGGCGACGCCCAGCGGACAGATCGAGGCCTCGGCCCCGCCGGCGATCATGATGTCGGCGTCGCCGTACTTGATCAGCCGCGTCGCGTCGCCAATGGCGTGAGCGCCGGTGGCGCAGGCGGTGACCACCGCGTGGTTGGGCCCCTTGAAGCCGTAGCGGATCGAGACCTGCCCCGAGGCCAGGTTGATCAGGGCCGAGGGGATGAAGAAGGGGCTGATTCGCCGCGGGCCCTTCTCGGCCAGTTCCAGGGCGTTCCTGGCGATGGTCGCCAGGCCGCCGATGCCCGAGCCGATGATCACGCCGGTGCGGAGTTTGATCTCCTCGTCGACATCGGCCAGGCCGGCGTCCTTCACCGCCTCGTCGGCCGCGGCCATGGCGTAGAGGATGAAGTCGTCGACCTTGCGCTGGTCCTTGGGGGCCATGGTGTCGTCGGGGTTGAACGACCCCTCGACGTCGGGCCCGCCGCCGCCGCGGCCATCGACCCGGGGCACCTCGAAGGCGATCTGGCAGGCGTACTCTTCCGGATCGAAGGTGGTGATCCGCCCGGCGCCGGACTTGCCGGCGAGAATGCCCTTCCAGGTGACATCCACACCGTGCCCGCGGGGGGTCAGCATGCCAAGGCCGGTAACGACGACTCGCCGCATGGGATCAACTCCTGCCCCGGAGGCCGGGGGTCAGCTCAAAACGAAGCCGCCGCGCGCGTCGGGCGGACCCGACACCGCGCGGCGGTGAATCGACCGGAAAAGAGTCTGCGGATCAACCGCCGACTTTTTCCGAGATAAACTTCACGGCGTCGCCGACCGTCTGGATGTGTTCGGCGGCGTCGTCGGGAATCTCGATATCGAACTCTTCCTCGAAGGCCATCACCAGCTCGACGTTGTCGAGGCTGTCGGCGCCGAGGTCATCGATGAAGCTCGCCTTCTCGGTGACCTTTTCAGGATCGGCGTCGAGGTGTTCGATGACGATCTTACGCACACGCTCGAGAATGTCGGACATTCGTTCTGGTCCTCTATAGGTCTTTAGTTGCCCCGGCCGCCGAAACGGTCACGGGAAATCGGGGGCTTCGCTACCATGTTCCATTCGGGGAGGCCAGCGGCCAGCCGATAGTCCATGGCGGTTGTCAGATCATCGCCATGCCGCCGTTCACGTGCAAGGTCTGACCGGTGACATAGGCGCCTTCGTCGCTGGCCAGGTAGACGCAGGCGGCGGCCACATCCTCGCCCGAACCCAGCCGGCCGGAGGGGATTTTCCCAAGGATGGCCTCGCGTTGCGCGTCATTGAGGCCGTCGGTCATCGGGCTGGCGATGAATCCCGGCGCGACCGTGTTCACCGTCACGTTACGAGTGGCCACTTCCTGGGCCAGGGCCTTGGAGAAGCCGATCATGCCGGCCTTGGAAGCGGCGTAGTTGGCCTGGCCCGGGTTGCCGGTGACCCCGACGACCGACGTGATGCCGATGATCCGGCCCCAGCGGCGCTTCATCATCCCCTTCAGGGCGGCCCGCGAAAGGCGGAAATAGGATTCGAGGTTGACCTTGATGACCTGTTCCCAGTCCTCGTCCTTCATCCGCAGCATCAGGCCGTCGCGGGTGATGCCGGCGTTGGCGACCAGAATGTCGAGCGGCAGGCCGGCGGCTTCCTCGGCGGCGGCGACCAGACCATCGACGCTGGCCGAATCGGAGAGGTTGGCGGTGACGATGCTGGTGCGCCCGCCCAGTTCGGCGGCCACCTCGGCTAGCACGGCCTCGCGGGTGCCCGACAGGATCACATGCGCGCCCTGGGCGTGCAGGGCTCTGGCGATGGAGCCGCCGATGCCGCCCGTGGCGCCGGTGACGAGGGCGGTCTTGCCGGTGAGGTCGAACATGGCTGGCATTTCCTTTGGTGCGTCCTTCGACACGGCCCTTCGGGCCTGCTCAGGATGACGAATATTATGGCTGGCACAAATGCGCGTCATCCTGAGCAGCGCCGCAAGGCGCGTGTCGAAGGACGCAAACTGTCAAAGCGATTTGGCGAACGCTTCCAGGTCCGCCGGCGTGTTCAGCGGCGTGGCCTCGGCATCGGGCGCGATGCGCTTGGCCATGCCGGACAAGACCTTGCCGGCGCCGGCCTCGGCGAAGCGGGTGACCCCGCCCTCCCCGGCCATCCATGCCATGCTCTCGCGCCAGCGCACCCTGCCGGTGACCTGCTCCACCAGCATCCGGCGGATGGCTTCGGGGCCGAGGGTCGGGCGGGCGGTGACATTGGCCACCAGCGGCGCGCGGGGCGCCACGATGGTCGCGCTCGCCAGGGCGGCGGCCATCTCGTCGGCGGCCGGCTGCATCAGCGGGCAGTGGAAGGGGGCGGAGACGTTCAGCGGGATGGCCCGGGCGCCCAGCTCCTTGGCCTTCTCGATGGCCCGGTCGACGCCGGCCTTGTCGCCGGAGATGACCACGTTGCCGTTGTTGTTGTCGTTGGCCACGACGCAGACCCCGACCTGCGCGCCCGCCGCGGCGGCGGCCTCGGCCAGGGCCACGTCGGTCTTCGGACCGATCAGCGAAGCCATGGCCCCGGCGCCCACCGGCACGGCCCGCTGCATGGCCTGGCCGCGCAGCTTCAACAGACGCGCGGTGTCCGACAGGCTGATGGCGCCCGCGGCGGCGAGAGCGGCGTATTCACCCAGGGAGTGGCCGGCGACGAAGGCGGCCTTCTCGACCGACACGCCCATTTCCCGTTCCAGGGTGCGCATCACCGCCATGCTGACGGCCATCAGGGCCGGCTGGGCGTTCTCGGTCAGGGTCAGGTCGGTTTCGGGGCCCTCACGCATCAGCAGCGACAGCTTCTGCGACAGGGCGTCATCGACTTCCTGGAACACTTCACGGGCGCTGGCGAAGGCCTGGGCGAGCTCGGCGCCCATGCCGACGGCCTGGCTGCCCTGGCCGGGAAAGATGAAGGCGAGGCTCATGGCCGCTCCTGCTCAAAGCGAATTTTGGCAGGCACGGTTAGGCGAAAGGCTGGCGGCGGGCAACCTTCCCGGTTTATCTCGGCGTTCCGTATCAGGACCGTTCCCTTTGCCCGCCTACAAGCTTGTGATCTTCGACTTCGATGGAACCCTCGGGGACACCATGGCCTGGTTCCTCGACACCGCCGACGCCATGGCCGACCGCTTCGGCTATCGCAAGATCGACCGGTCGCAGCTGGACGTCCTGCGCACCATGAGCGCCCGCGACCTGATGAAGCTGCAAAAGCTGCCGGCGCTGAAGATGCCGATGATCGCGGCCCACTTTCACACTCTGATGGCCCACGACGCGGGTTCGATTCGCCTGTTCGACGGCGCGCCGGAGGTTCTGCGGACCCTGCACGCCGCCGGGGTCAAGCTGGCGGTCGTCAGCTCCAACACCGAGGCCAACATCCGCGTGGTGCTGGGCGAGGAGCTCAGCGGCCTCGTCTCGCAGTTCGCCTGCGGCGCCTCGGTGTTCGGCAAGGCGAGCAAGTTCAGGCGGGTGCTCAAGGCCTTGGGCGTCGCGCCCGGCGAGGCGATCAGCATCGGCGACGAGATCCGCGACATCGACGCCGCCCGCGAGGTCGGCCTGGCCACCGGCGTGGTCTGCTGGGGCTACACGGCCCCGGACGCGCTGAAGGCCCAGAACCCGGACCGTGTGTTCGAGACCATCGCCGAGATCGTCGATCAGATCGGCTGACGCCCCCTCTGGTGTTGCCCTCACGTCATCCCCTACGGTCGCGAAAACGACAGGGAGAACGACCATGCGCGCAGTCGTGCGGCGAGACGGGAAGCTGGTCTGCGATGTGATCGAGGAGCGTGATCCCGGTCCCGGCCAGGTGCGGGTCAAGACCCTGGCCTGCGGCATCTGTGGCTCGGACCTGCACGCCCTGCACTACCTCGACCACATGGTCGAGCTGGCCCAGCGGTCGGGCGCCAGCGGCGGCATGGACCCGAAGAAGGACATCGTCTTCGGCCACGAGTTCTGCGCCGAGGTGCTGGAGGGCGGGCCGGGCGCCAGCCGCTTCAAGGCCGGGACCCGGGTGGTCTCCATGCCGGTCAACATGGGTCCCGACGGGTTCGACGCCATCGGCTATTCCAACAAGTACGTCGGCGGGTTCGCCGAGCGGATGATCCTCACCGAGGGCCTGCTGCTGGAGGTGCCCAACGGCCTTTCCACCGACCACGCCGCCCTGACCGAGCCCATGGCCGTCGGCGCTCACGCCGTGGCCAGCGCCGCCCTGGACAAAAATTCTGTCTCGCTGGTGCTGGGCTGTGGCCCGGTCGGCCTGGCGGTGATCGCCGCCCTCAAGGCCCGCGGCCACGGTCCGATCATCGCCGCCGATTTCTCGCCGCGCCGGCGGGCGGCGGCCGAGCTCATGGGGGCCGACGTCATCATCGACCCGGCCCAGACCGGCCCGCACACCAAATGGAGTGAGTTCGGCGTGCCGGCGACCCTGGACGCCATGCGCGTGGCCCTGTTCGGCGGTCAGACCTATGGCCGGCCGGTGGTGTTCGAATGCGTCGGCTCACCCGGCGTGCTGCAGAGCGTCATCGAGGGCTGCCCGCCCAAGGCCCAGATCATCGTCGCCGGGGTCTGCATGGAGCCGGACCGGATCGAACCCTCGCTGGCGATCAACAAGCAGCTCGATCTGCGCTTCGTGCTCGGCTACCAGCCCGACGAGTTCGCCCAGACCCTCGCCGACATTGCCGACGGAAAGCTCAATGTGGAACCGTTGATCACGGCCAGGGTCGGTCTGGACGGCGTGGCCCAGGCCTTCGCCGATCTGGCCAATCCGGAGTCGAACGTGAAAATCCTCGTCGAGCCGGGCCTCTGACGTTGACCATTCAATTGGCCGTCCATGGCCGACTTGATGACACCTGCCCTTTGGCCTTGATGGAATGATGCGCTCCGGTCGGTCGTCCTGGTCAAGGACGACCCCTGCGGGGTCGCCGCTGGGCGGCGGCGAAGCGGTCCTTGAGCAAGGTCTCCGCCGGAGCAACACTGGCCGTCAAGACATCAGGGCGAGTGCGCCGTGAGGGCGATCTCTCGAGCCCCCCGGATGAGGGATGCGCCGCCCACGGCCGGCGGGGCATCATGAGGCCCGCCCCAACAGGATCATGTCGATGCGCCTCGCCGCCGGACTTGCCGCCGCGCTCCTGCTCACCGGTTTCAGCACGGCCCAGGCCGCGCCAGGGCCGCCCGAGGCCGTGCGCGCGGCCGTCCGGGCCGAGATCGACGCCGTCCTGTCGTTGCCCGAGCCGGACGAACCCGCATGGATCCGCACGCCGACCGCGGCCATGTTCCGCCGGGTGGACATCAACGACGACGGCGTCGCCGATTGGCGCATCGACTACGAAAAGGCCCCCAACCCGTCCTACTTCTGCGGCACGGGCGGCTGCCGGCAGCAGATCTATGTTTCCAACGCCGCTGGCGGCTATGACCTGGTCTTCAATCTGACGGTCCGCGCCTTCAGGCTTCACCGCAAGGACGGCGGGGTGCTGCTGGAGGTCGATTTCCACGGCTCGACCTGTAACGGCTTCGGCGTGGATGAGTGTCCCCGCGGCTATGGCTGGGCGAAGGCCGATCGGCGCTTCATCGAGCGGGCCGGCCCGGCCGGCGGCGCCTTCCTGATCGGCGGCCCGATACGGCCGGTCCTGCGTCCGCCCGCCGCCCTTCCCGCCCCGGTCCAGGCCGAGGTCGAGGCTCGGGCCCAGGCCTGCCGCGAGGCCGGCGGCGATTATCCCCATGCCGACGCCCCGGTCACCGACGTGACCGACCTCAACGGCGACGATGTCCGGGACTGGGTAGTCGGCGGGCTCTACGACGGCTGCGCCTTCGAGGAGACGGCGCCCGACGACCCGCCCGTCTTTCCGGTCATCGTCTTCGTCAGCCAGCCGGACGGGTTCGCCAAGGCGCTGGACGCCCGGCCGATGGCCTGGGGCCTGGCGCTGACCGGCCGGAGGGCGACCTTCGTCACCCTGGACGGCGCCGGCGACGACTGCGGCCTGAACGGCGAGGGCTGCATCAAGACCCGCTGGCGCTGGGACGGCTCGGCCCTGGTCAACAAGGCCGCCGAGTAAGCCCGGGCTGGACTGTCGCGCCGGACGGACTAACTATCCGCCCAACCGGGAGATCCACCATGAAACGCCTTGCCGCCGCCGCCCTTGCCTTGTCGCTCGTCGCCGCGCCCGCCTTCGCGGCGTTGAAGGTCGGCGCCGTGGCCCCCGACTTCACCACCACCGCCTTCCTGGCGGGCAAGGCCACGCCGTTCAAGCTGTCGGACGCCGTCAGGAAGGGACCGGTGGTGCTGTATTTCTTCCCCTCGGCCTTCACCTCCGGCTGCACCGCCGAGGCGCATGAGTTCGCCGTGGCCACGCCGGAGTTCGCCGCCATGGGCGCCAGCGTCATCGGCGTCACCGCCGGCCGGGTGGCCGATCTGGCCGAGTTCTCCAAGAGCGAATGCCGCAACGCCTTCCCGGTGGCCGGGGTAAGCAAGGAAACCATCAAGGCCTACGACGCCGTGCTGGCGATCAAGCCGGACCTGTCGGACCGCACCACCTATGTCATCGCCCCCAACGGCAAGATCCTGCTGGCCTACACCGCCCTGACCGACCCCCTGTCGCACATCGCCAAGGCCAAGGAAGCGGTCGCGGCCTGGCGCAAGGCGCACCCGAAGTAGGCCGCGAGGGGACATGTACCGAAGGTACGTGTCCCCCAATCGAGCGACCACGGGGTTTAGGGGACACGTACCTTCGGTACATGTCCCCATCCCCCCTTCCCTTGCCAATCCGGCCAATCTCCCCTATTAGCGCGCCCTTTCACGGAAGGCGGTCTCTCGCGGAGCCTTTCAGGTCGGGAAACACCCGGCCGCCGCGAACAGACCCATCGTGACCCCGGGAGCTTCCGCCCGGGGCCGCGCCGCCTTCCAAACGGAAGAAGGAACCTATGGCGCTTTACGAACACGTGCTGATCGCACGCCAGGACATCTCGCCCCAACAGGCTGAGCAACTCAACGAGGACATGAAGGCTCTCATCGAAGGTCTCGGCGGCCACATCGCCAAGATCGAGTACTGGGGCCTGCGCAACCTCACCTACCGCATCAAGAAGAACCGCAAGGGTCACTATTCCCTGATGGCCATCGACGCCCCGGCGCCGGCCGTGAAGGAAATGGAACGCCAGCTGTCGATCAACGAAGACGTGCTGCGCTACATGACCATCCGCGTCGAGGAACTCGACCTGGAACTGTCCCCGGTTCTCGCCCGCCGCGATCGCGATCGCAGCGACCGCCCCGAACGCCCCGAACGTGGCGATCGTCCCCGTGACGACTTCGCCGCGGCGTAAGGGAGAAAAAGATCATGAGCGACACTGATATCGACTCGGGCGCTGAAGCCCCCGCCGCGCCGGCCGCCGCCGGCGCCCGCCGCCCGTTCTATCGCCGCCGCAAGGTTTGCCCGTTCTCGGGCGCCGGCGCGCCGAAGATCGACTACAAGGACGTCAAGCTGCTGCAGCGTTACGTCTCCGAGCGGGGCAAAATCGTCCCCTCGCGCATCACCGCCGTCTCGGCCAAGAAGCAGCGTGAGCTGGCCCGCGCCATCAAGCGCGCCCGCTTCCTCGCCCTGCTCCCCTACGTCGTGAAGTAAGGGAACCGGACCGATGAAAGTTATCCTGCTCGAACGCGTGGAGGGCCGCGGCGCCCTCGGCGACGTCGTCACCGTCAAGGACGGCTTCGCGCGCAACTACCTCCTGCCCCGCGCCAAGGCGCTGCGGGCCACGGCGGCCAACATGAAGGTCTTCGACGCCCAGCGCGCCGAGATCGAAGTGCGCAACGCCAAGGCCAAGGAAGCCGCCGGTGAAGCCGGTGTGGCTCTGGACGGCACCTCCTATGTCCTGATCCGTCAGGCGGGCGAAACCGGCCAGCTGTACGGCTCGGTCTCCGGTCGCGACGTGGCCGACATGGTCAATGCCGAAGGCGGCAAGATCGACCGGTCGATGGTCATCCTCGACAAGCCGATCAAGACCCTGGGCGTCCACCCGGTGAAAGTGAAGCTGCACGCGGAAGTCACCATCACGGTGAACATCAACATCGCGCGCTCGGCCGACGAAGCCGAACGTCAGGCCAAGGGCGAGAATGTCATCGCCTCGCAGTACGACGAAGACGTCGCGCTGGCGGCGGAAGCCGCGGCCGACATGGTCGAGGGCGGCGCCGGCTCGCACGAAAGCTTCGGCGACGACCGCTAGGTCGCTTCCGGGTTTCGAACAAAATCAGGGCGGTCCGGATCTCCGGGCCGCCCTTTTTCGTGCCGCGAATGTGAGCCGGCCGACTCGCCGGTCCGTGCGAACATACATGGAACCTCACAACTGAATCGCGGGTGCGACGGATCGGTCCGCGCAACCCGCGAGCGACTTCGTTAACCTAGGTCCATGGCCCTCGTTCCCGCACTCGATCTGCGCCCCGTCCAGGGGGATGCCCCCCTCTCCGTCGCCCCGTCGAACATCGAAGCCGAACAGGCTCTGCTGGGCGCGCTGCTGTACGACAACGCCGCCTATGAACGGCTGAGCGACCGGCTGCAGGCCCGCCATTTCTACGAACCTTTCCACCAGCGGCTGTTCGCGGCGCTGGAGATCCACATCCGCAAGGGCCAGCTGGCCGAGCCGATCCTGCTGGCCGACGAGTTCAAGCGCGACCCGGCGTTCGAGGAGCTGGGCGGCCTGCGCTACCTGGCCGACCTGGTCGACCGCGCCCCGCCGGCGGCCAACGCCCCGGACTATGCCCGGGCGATCTACGACCTGGCCCTGCGCCGGGACCTGATCCGCATCGGCGGCGAGATCACCGTCGAGGCCCAGGCCCATGACGCCGACATCACCGCCCGCGACCAGATCGAGAGCGCCGAGCAGAAGCTCTACACCCTGGCCGAAAGCGGCACCTCCTCGACGGGCTTCATCCCCTTCGCCGACGCCCTCACCGGCGCGGTGCAGATGGCCGCCGAGGCCTACAGCCGCGACGGCGGCCTGGCGGGCGTCTCGACCGGCCTGACCGACCTGGACAAACAGCTGGGCGGCCTGCACCCGTCGGACCTCTTGATCCTCGCCGGCCGCCCGTCGATGGGGAAGACGGCGCTCGCCACCAACATCGCCTTCCATGTGGCCCGCAACTACGCCTGGGAGCCGCAGCCGGACGGCTCGCGCAAAACGGTCAACGGCGGAGTGGTGGCCTTCTTCTCGCTGGAAATGAGCGCCGAGCAGCTGGCCATGCGTCTGCTGGCCGACGTGTCGGGCGTCTCCTCCGACCGCCTGCGCAAGGGCGAGATCGACGCCAGCGAGTTCGGCCGCGTCCGCGACGGGGCCATCGAGGTGCAGGAAGCGCCGCTGTTCATCGACGCCACCGGCGGCCTGTCGATCTCCAAGCTGACCGCCCGGGCCCGTCGGCTGAAGCGCCAGCACGGCCTGGACCTGATCGTGGTCGACTACCTGCAGCTGGTGACCACCGACGGCTCCAAGGGCGACAATCGGGTGCAGGAGGTCAGCGCCATCACCGGCGGCCTCAAGGCCCTGGCCAAGGAGCTGGGCGTGCCGGTCATCGCCCTCTCCCAGCTCTCCCGCCAGGTGGAGAACCGCGAGGACAAGCGGCCGCAACTCAGCGACCTGCGGGAATCCGGCTCGATCGAACAAGACGCCGACGTGGTCATGTTCGTCTACCGCGTGGCCTACTACCTCAGCCGCGCCGAGCCCCGCGAGGGCACGCCCGAGCACATGACCTGGCAAGAGGACCTGGAGAAGATCAACAACGTCGCCGAAGTGATCATCGGCAAGCAGCGTCACGGCCCGATCGGCACGGTGAAGCTGCACTTCCACGGCGACACGACCAAGTTCGGCAACCTCGCCCGCGAGGGCCGGTTCGACGTGCGCTAACGCGCTATGGCTTGACCCATACCCCCTCGCCCCTTAGCCGCAACGGATGACCGCTGCCCGGCTGACCATCGATCTGGACGCCCTGGCCCGCAACTACGCGGCGCTGCGGGACATGGCCGGCTGCGAGGCGGCGCCGGCGATCAAGGCCGACGGCTATGGCGTGGGCGGGCTGGAGGCCGGCCTGCGGCTGTGGCGCGAGGGCGCGCGCAGCTTCCATGTCGCCCGGCTGACCGAAGGTGAGGCCCTGCGCGGGGCCCTTGGCGACCGGGCGGCGGTGATCTACGTCCTCGACGGGCCGACGCCGGGAACCGGCGACCGGCTGCGCGCGGCGGCCCTGACGCCGGTGATCAACAGCCTGGAGCAGGCCGCAGGCTGGGACGGCCCTGCCGCCATCCACGTCGACACCGGCATGAACCGCCTGGGTCTGACCCTGGCGCAGGCTCAGGCCCTGACCGGCCGGCCGGACGTGACGCTGGTGATGAGCCACCTGGCCTGCGCCGGGCAGCCAGAGCATCCGATGAACGCCGTGCAGCTGGCCCGCTTCCGGGAGGCGCGGGCGCTGTTCCCGGCGGCCCCGGCCAGCCTGGCCAGCTCGGGCGGCATCTTCCTTGGCCGCGACTACGCCTTCGACCAGGTGCGGCCGGGAATCAGCCTGTTCGGCGGCGGACCGCATGACCGGCCGCATGAGCGCATCACCGCCGTGGCGACCCTCGAGGCGGCGATCCTGCAGGTCAGGACCGTCCCGGCCGGCGAGACCATCGGCTATGGCGGGGCCTTTACCGCCGAACGAGACCTGACCGTCGCCATCCTGGCCGCCGGCTACGCCGATGGCGTGCCCTGGACTTCGCATCCAAGGGGCGCGGTCTGGTTCGAGGGCGCACGGCGGCGGATGCTGGGCCGCATCTCCATGGACATGATCGCCGTCGACGTCACCGGCTGCGCCACGGCCCGTCCCGGCGAGATGGCTCAGATATTTGGCCCCAACCTGCCGGTCGAGGGCGCGGCGACGGCGGCCGGAACCACCGCCTATGAATTATTGACCCGCCTCTCTACCCGCGCCGAGCGTCGCTACATCGGCGCGCCCTAGCGACAAGTTGTGAACGAAGACGGAACACCCGCGCGGGCCGCCGGGATTGCCGCTATGCTGCCGCCAACCCCGAATCAGGAGACCGCATGGCTCGCGACGGCGCCGTCTATGTTTGCCAGTCTTGCGGCGCGGCGCAGTCGAAGTGGGCCGGTCAATGCCCGGCGTGCAACGCCTGGAACAGCCTGGTCGAGGAAGTGACCGCCCGCGCGCCGGGAAGCCTGGCGCCGACGAAGGCGACCAAGTCCCGGGGCCTGGCCTTCGAGGGTCTGCAGAGCGAAACCCCCGCCCCGCCCCGCCTCGCCACCGGCGTTGACGAATTCGACCGGGTCTGCGGCGGCGGCGTGGTGCCCGGCAGCGCCATCCTGCTGGGCGGCGACCCGGGCGTGGGCAAGTCGACCCTGCTGCTGCAGGTGGTCGCCAACGCCGCCCTGCGCGGCGTCCGTTGCGCCTACATCTCCGGCGAGGAGGCGGTGGAGCAGGTGCGCGGCCGCGCCGAGCGCATGGGCCTGGCCCAGGCCCCGGTCAAGCTGGCCGCCGAAACCGCCCTGCGCGACATCATGGACGGGCTGAAGAAGGAGCCTTTCGACCTGGTGGTGATCGACTCGATCCAGACCATGTGGAGCGACGCCCACGAGGCCGGCCCCGGTTCGGTGACCCAGGTGCGCAACTGCGCGTCCGAGCTGGTGCGGCTGGCCAAGAAGCGCGGCATGGCGGTGATCCTGGTCGGTCACGTGACCAAGGATGGCCAGATCGCCGGCCCGCGCGTTGTGGAACACATGGTCGACGCGGTGCTGAGCTTCGAGGGCGAGCGGGGCTATCCGTTCCGCATCCTGCGCGGGGCCAAGAACCGGTTCGGCGCCACCGACGAGATTGGCGTGTTCGAGATGGGCGACGCGGGCCTGACCCAGGTGATCAACCCCTCCGCCCTGTTCCTCAACGAGGGCGGCGAACGGGCGGCCGGAGCGGCCGTGTTCGCCGGCATCGAGGGCTCGCGCCCGGTGCTGGTGGAGTTCCAGGCCCTGGTGGCGCCCAGCGCCTACGGCACGCCCCGGCGGGCCGTGGTCGGCTGGGACTCGGGGCGCCTGGCCATGGTGCTGGCGGTGCTGGAGTCCCGCTGCGGCCTCGCCTTCGGCAACAAGGATGTCTACCTCAACGTCGCCGGCGGCCTGCGCATCACCGAGCCGGCGGCCGACCTGGCCGCCGCCGCGGCCCTGGCCTCGTCAGCCCTCGATGAGGCCCTGCCGCAGGACTGCGTCGTGTTTGGCGAGGTCAGCCTGTCGGGCGAAGTTCGCCCGGTCGGCCGGGCCGAGACCCGCCTCAAGGAAGCCGCCAAGCTGGGATTCAGACGGGCCCTCGCCCCGGTCGGCGCCGGTGACAGCCTGGCGGTCACCGGGGTGTCCCGATTGGTCGATGCCGTCACACGGATTGGGGAACAGCGATGGTCGTAGGGACGGGTCGCGAACCTTCTCCCTTCCCCCTGGAGGAGGGAAGGGTCGGGTTTGGGGGTGGAGGTTATTCCGCAAGCAAAAGAATACGTCATGGTGAGCAGCGCCCGCAGGGTGCGTGTCGAACCACGCAAACTGGTCCTGCGTCCTTCGACACGGCCGTTTCACGGCCTGCTCAGGATGACGGGCAAAGTGGGTTGCCCGACGACCTCCACCCCCATCCCAACCCTTCCCCCCTCCAGGGGGAAGGGTTTCGGACCGCGACGCTGTCATGCTGACCCAGTTCGACTTCATCGCCGGGCCCTTGTTGCTGGTCTGCGCCATCTACGGCTTCGCCCGGGGCGCGACCCGGGAGCTGATGACCGTCCTGTCGTTCCTGTTCGCGGCCATCCTGGCGGTGATCGCCCTGCGCATCACCGCTCCCGCCGGACGGGCGCTGATCGATCCGGACTGGGCCGGCGTGACCATGGCCCTTCTTTTCGTCTTCGGCCTCGCCTATATCGCCCTGCGATTGCTCGGGGCGAACCTTGAGCGACGGGTCCACGAGACACACAGCATGGGCATGCTGGACCGGGCGGTCGGCACGGGCTTTGGCCTGATCCGCGCCCTGGTCCTGCTCGGCGGGTTCAGCCTGCTGTTCCACATGGCCACGCCGCCGGACAAGGCCCCTGGCTGGGTCACCGGCGGGCTGTTCTATCCGGTCTCCGAAGCCTCTGGCCGGATCCTCAAGGCCTTCGCCCCGAGCGGCTTCGCCGTGGCCAAGACCGTGGCGCCGAAGGTGGAAGAGGTCGTTCGCACCGGCGTCGGGGCGCCCAAGGCGAGCGAAAAGGGCTATGGAGCGCGCGAACGTGACGCCGTGGACGATCTGGTGGAGAAAACCCGATGACCGCTAGCCGGACCAGCGACCGACGGGTTCAGCCGCCCGTCCGCGATCCTGACGACGATACCCTGCGGCTCGAGTGCGGCGTATTCGGCGTGTTCGACGTCCGCGACGCCGCCGCCGTGGTGGCCCTGGGCCTGCACGCCCTGCAGCATCGCGGACAGGAAGCCTGCGGCATCGCCGCCTTCGACGGCCAGACCTTCACCACCGAACGCCACCTGGGCCACGTCGGCGAGGCCTTCACCGGCGCCGACCTTGTCGACCGCCTGCCCGGCCAGTACGCCATCGGCCACACCCGCTACGCCACCGCCGGCGGCAGCGGCATCCGCAACGTCCAGCCGATGTTCGCCGATCTCGAGGCCGGCGGCGTGGCCCTGGCCCACAACGGCAACCTGACCAACTTCCTGGCCCTGCGCGACCAGCTGGTGTCCGAGGGCGCCATCTTCCAGTCGACCTCGGACAGCGAGGTGATCCTCCATCTGATCGCCCGTTCGCGGAAGGCGCGGGTGGTCGACCGGTTCATCGACGCCATCAGCCAGATCGAGGGCGGCTACGCCCTGGTGGCCCTGACCAACAAGAAGCTGATCGGCGTGCGCGACCCGCTGGGCATCCGCCCGCTGGTGCTCGGCGACCTGGCCGGCAAGCCGGTGCTGGCCTCCGAGACCTGCGCGCTGGACATGATCGGCGCGACCTTCGTGCGCGACATCGAGCACGGCGAGATCGTGGTCATCTCCGAAACCGGCGTCGAGAGCCACAAACCCTTCCAGACCGGCAAGGCCCGCCCGTGCGTGTTCGAGTACGTCTACTTCGCCCGCCCCGACAGCGTGGTCGACGGCCGGTCGGTCTACGACGTGCGCAAGCGGATGGGCATGCGGCTGTCCGAAGAGACCCCCTGCGAAGCCGATGTCGTCGTACCCGTGCCCGACAGCGGCGTGCCGGCGGCCCTCGGCTACGCCCGGGCCAGCGGCATTCCCTACGAGTTGGGCATCATCCGCAGCCACTTCGTCGGCCGCACCTTCATCCAGCCGACCCAGGGCGTGCGCGAGCTCGGCGTGCGCATGAAGCACAGCCCCAACCGCGCCGCCCTCGAGGGCAAGCGGGTGGTGCTGATCGACGACTCCATCGTGCGCGGCACCACCAGCCGCAAGATCGTGCGCATGGTCCGCGAGGCCGGCGCCACCGAGGTGCACCTGCGCTCGGCCAGCCCGCCGATCATGTGGCCGGACTTCTATGGCATCGACATGCCGGACCGGGAAAAGCTGCTGGCCGCCCGCAAGTCCCTGGCCGAGATGACCGCCTTCCTCGAGGTGGACAGTCTGGGCTTCCTGTCGGTCGAGGGCCTCTACTGGGCGCTGGAGGCCGGCCCGCGCGACCCGGCCTGCCCGCAGTTCACCGACCACTATTTCACCGGCGACTACCCGACCCGCCTGCTCGATCGCGAGATCGCCGAGGGCGGCCATGACAATGGCCGGCAGCTGTCCTTCCTGGTGGGCGCATGAACCAGAAGGGCCCGGGCTGGCTCAAGACCCTCCGCCCCGACCCTTTCGTCACCGCCCTGCTGGCCACGGTCGTGGCCGCTTCCTTCCTTCCGGTGCGAGACGCCGCCGCCGACGGCCTGGCCCTCGCGGCCAAGGGCGTCATCGCCATGCTGTTCTTCCTGCATGGCGCCAAGCTGTCACGGGAAGCGGTGGTGGCAGGCGTCACCCACTGGCGGCTGCACCTGACCGTGCTGTCGGTGACCTTCATCGCCTTCCCGCTGCTGGGCCTGGCCGCCGGCCTGCTGCCCGAGAGCCTGCTGCCGAAGTCCCTGGCCATGGGCGTGTTGTTCCTCACCTGCCTGCCCTCGACGGTGCAGTCGTCGATCGCCTTCACCTCCATCGCGCGGGGCAACGTCGCCGCCGCCGTCTGCAGCGCCTCGGCGTCAAACCTGCTGGGCATGGCCCTGACGCCGCTGCTGGTGGGCCTGCTGCTGCATGCCCAGGGCGACGCGCTAAGCTTCTCCGCCGTGCAGGCCATCGCCCTGCAGCTGCTGGCGCCGTTCATCGCCGGCCAGCTGGCCCGGCGCTGGGTCGCGCCCTGGCTGGCCCGGCGGGCGAGGATCGTCGGGGTGGTGGACCGTTTCTCGGTCCTGCTGATCGTCTATTCAGCCTTCAGCGGCGCGGTCGTCGCCGGGGTCTGGAAACTGGTATCGGCCCGGGAGCTGGGCGTGATCGTCGTGTTGAGCGCCGTCCTGTTGGCCATCGTCCTGGCCGGGTCGCGGCGGCTGGCGCGGATGTTCGGCTTTTCGACCGAGGACGAGATCACCATCGTCTTCTGCGGCTCGAAGAAGAGCCTGATCACCGGCGCGCCGATGGCCGCCATCCTGTTTCCCGCCGCCACGGCCGGGTTGATGATCATTCCCCTGATGGTCTTCCACCAGATGCAGATGATGGCCTGCGCGGTGATCGCCCAACGCTACGCCGCGCGCCCGGACTGACCCCGGCGGGTCTTGCGCTGGATCAACGCAGCCCTCCGCGCACCGCCTAGGCTCGGCCCAGCCGTTGGCGCAACCTGGAGGAACCCGCGGATGGACGAACGCCCCCCTGTCCGGTCGCATCTGAGCCGCGTCCTGCACGCCACCGACCTGTCGCCCGAGGGCGATCTGGCCTTCGCCCACAGCCTGGCCCTGGCGCTGGCGGCGCGCGGCGACCTGTTCATCGTCCATACCGAGCCCGACCGGCAGCTTCCGGGCCGGGAATGGCACGCCGTCCCCGGCGTGCGACCGATGCTGACCCGCTGGGGCCTGTTGCCAGAGGACGCCGAATCCACGGCGGTGGCCGAATTGCTCGGCTTGCATGTGCGCAAGATCGACATCCCCGATGATGACCCGTTGCACGGCATCATGGGGCTGGTCGAGCGGCACGCCTTCAACCTGGCGGTGCTGGCCAGCCACACCCGGGACGGCGTCGGCCGATGGCTGCACCCCTCCGTTTCAGAAGCGTTGGCGCGGGAGACGGGCTTGCCGACCCTGTTCCTGCCGCATGGCGCGCGCGGCTTCATCGATCCGGCGGACGCCTCCGCCCGGCTGCGGTCCGTGCTGATTCCGGTCGATGACTCGCCGCCCGCTGACCGGGCCGTGGCCCTGGCCGTGGAACTCGCGGACCTGATCGGGGCCGATGAGGCGGTGTTCCACCTGCTGCATGTCGGCGAGGCCGGGCCGTCGCCGGACATTCCGGCCGGCTACGAAGCGCGGTTCCGGCGGATCAAGGCAAAGGGTCCGGTGGTGGAGCAGATCGTCGCGGCGGCGGACTCGCTCGACGCGGACCTGATCGTCATGCCGACCCGCGGCCACAATGGCATGCTGGACGCCCTGCGTGGCAGCACCACCGAACAGGTCCTGCGGCGCGCCGGCCGGGCCCTGCTCGCCGCGCCGCCGGGTTGACGAAGACTCCGGGGCGACCCTAGCCCTCGTTCAGCATCAACGCGTTGCCGTCGGGATCGTTGAAGAAGGCGATCTTCGACTTGCCGTCGGGCGAGGTCCAGATGCCCAGGGCGTCCTGGCCCATGCCGTCGTAGATGTTGAACGTCACGCCCTTGCCGCGCAGGGCCTCGACGGTCGCGCGGCAGTCCTCGACCTGCCACCCCAGCACCGGATGCTCCGAAGGCTTATGGTCCTTGATCACCGTCAGCCGCAGGAGGGCGCCGCCCAGCTGGAAATAGTCGCCATAGCCGTCGGACGAGTTCAACGCGAAGCCCAGGGTGTCGCGGTAGAAGCCGACGGCCCGGTCGCGGTCGGTCGTGTAGACGTAGGCGATCGGCGTGCCGGAAAGCGGTCGGGTCATCGCGGGATCCTTCATTGAGCTAGCCGCAGCCTAGCAGAGGGCGATCCCCATCCTGAAGCGGTCAATCGAGCAGCGGCGCTTCGTGGTTCCTAAGGGCGAAAACCGGATCACGCGGAGTGATGTAGAGAACCTGGCGATCGCTGCCAATCGTCAGCGTTCGCGTGTGATCGATCCCGTCGATGACAAGCCTGAAGGTCGTCGGACCATGCACTGAGGCGTTGTGCACCCACGAGAATTCGGTCGACCAGTCCGGCGTCTCCATTATGCGGTCCACGACGAGGTCGCCATTGATGAACAGCTGAACCTGGCGGTGGTCGAACCCCGTGAACGAGATCGTCAGGTTTTCGGTCGCCGGCGCTTCCGCGTCGGCGCGGGCGACGGCCGGCTGGGGCGACAGGCCGTTCGTCAGCCCGACGACCGCGAAGGCGAAAAGCAGGGTCAATGCGCGCATGACCCGACCTTTGCATGGCCCGCCGTAGGTCGATAGTGGCCTCCGAAGATGACGCATGGGGCGGGACCCGCTAGAAGCCCCGCATGGAATCCCTCCCCTTGAAAGATCGCGTCGCCCTCGTCACCGGCGCGACCCGCGGCATCGGCTATCAGGCCGCCGTGGGTCTGGCCCGGGCCGGGGCCCATGTCATCGCGCTGGGCCGCACCCAGGGCGGGCTCGAGGCGCTCGATGACGAGATCTTCGCCGCCACCGGCCAGCACGCGACCCTTGTGCCCATCGACCTGAAGCAGCCCGAGGGCCTTGACCCGCTGGGCGCGCATATCTTCGAGCGCTGGGGTCGGCTGGACATCCTGGTCCACGCCGCCGGCGTGCTGGGCGGCCTCACGCCGACCGGCCATATCGACCCGAAGCGCTGGGACGAGACCCTGGCGGTCAACCTGACGGCTCCCTGGCGACTGATCCGCTCGTTCGAGCCCCTGCTGCGGGTCTCCGAGGCCGGACGCGCCATCTTCCTGACAACCGGCCGCGTTGTGCGTCCCAAGGCCTTCTGGGGCGCCTACGCGGCCTCCAAGGCCGGCATGGAGGCGCTGGTGCGCTGCTGGGCCGACGAGCTGGAGACGACCAACGTCCGCGCCGTGCTGCTTGACCCCTCGACCATGCGCACCCGCATGCGCGCGGAGGCTTATCCCGGCGAGGACCCCGCCACCGTCGCCGACCCGGCAGACATCGCCCCGCTGATCGTCCAGCTGGCCCAGGCCGACCTCGGCCAGCCGACGGCGACGGTCGTGTTCAATGACTGGAAGGCGGCGGGCGGCCACCTCTGATCCTTCTCCCAACGGGAGAAGGTGGCCTGCGGAGCAGGTCGGATGAGGGCTTAAGGACGGGTCAGGCAATCGCCGTAACCCCTCACCCTCCCGTCGCTTCGCGCCGGGTCCCTCCCTCTCCCGCCGGGAGAGGGAAAGCTATTTCTTCCCCGTCCGGGTCGTCGGCCTCGGCGGACGCCCCTTTACGGACCCGCCGCCGCGCAACTTCTGGATGCCCGGGCGCGAGCCCTTGGCGCCCTTGGCCTTGGTGAACTTCAGGGCCACGGCGGCGCGGGCCTTGGCGGCCTTGACCCCGGTCAGCTTGACCACCGTCTTCTTGGCCGGTTTGGGCTTTTCGATCCCCGCCTCGGCGTTGGCGATCTCCTCGGCGCGGGCGGCCCTGGCCTCGGCGGCGAGCGCCATGGCCTTTTCCTTCTTGATCAGGCCGCCGGACTGATAGGACGGCGCCCCGCCCTTGGCCTCGCCCTCGGCGTAGGGGTTCTTGTTGCTCTTCAACGTCAGCCGGATCGGCACGCCGGGCAGGTCGAAGCTCTCGCGCATCGAGTTGACGAGGTAGCGGCGGTACTGCTCCGGCATCTGGTCGGCGCGGCTGGCGAACAGCACGAACGTCGGCGGCCTGGCCTTGGTCTGGGCCATGTATTTCGGCTTGATGCGTTTTCCGCCCACGGCGGGCGGCGGGTGGCGCTGGATGGCCATCGCCAGCCAGTCGTTGAGATCGCGGGTCTTCACCTTGGTCGACCAGTTCTCGTAGACCTTGGCCAGGGCCGGCATCAGCCGCTCGACGCCGCGGCCGGTCTCGGCCGACAGGGCCACCACCGGCGCGCCGCGAACCTGGGGCAGCATGCGTTCGGCGTGTTCCTGGAAGGCCTTCAGCCGGGCCTGCGGGTCCTCGACCAGGTCCCACTTGGCCAGCACGAAGACCAGGGCCCGCCCTTCCCGCTCGACCAGGTCGGCGATCTGCAGGTCCTGGATCTCGAACGGGTGGGTGGCGTCCATCACCAGCAGCACCACCTCGGCGAAGGTGATGGCGCGGATCGAGTCGGAGGTGGACAGCTTCTCCAGCTTCTCCTGCACCCTCGCCTTGCGGCGCAGACCGGCGGTATCGACCAGGCGGATTTTGCGACCCTCCCACTCCCATTCGACGGAGATGGCGTCGCGGGTGATGCCGGCCTCGGGGCCGGTCAGCATGCGGTCCTCGCCGATCAGCCGGTTGACCAGGGTCGACTTGCCGGCGTTCGGACGGCCGACGATGGCGATCAGGATCGGTTTGTCAGCGCCGTCTTCCTCTTCCTGGAAGCCGATCTCCGCGTCATAGCCGGCCAGCAGGGCGTAAAGGTCGGCCATGCCCTCGCCGTGCTCGCCGGAGATAGCCAGGGGCTCGCCAAAGCCCAGCGACCAGGCCTCGGCGATGCCGGTGTCGCCGGCCCGGCCTTCGGCCTTGTTGGCGGCCAGGATCACCGGCCGCTGATAGCGGCGCAGAATGCCGGCGAAGATCTCGTCGCCCGGGGTGATCCCCTCGCGGGCGTCGATCAGGAACAGCACTACGTCGGCTTCCTGGATCGCCAGCTCGGTCTGGGCGCGCATGCGCGCCTCCAGGCTGTCGTCGTCGACGTCCTCGAAGCCGGCGGTGTCGATCAGGGTCAGGTCCAGGTCGCCCAGGCTGCCGCTGGCGAAACGACGGTCGCGGGTCACGCCGGGCCGGTCATCGACGATGGCGAGCTTCTTGCCCGCCAGCCGGTTGAACAGCGTGGACTTGCCGACGTTCGGCCTGCCGACGATGGCGAGTTTCAGGGGCATCGGACTTCTTGAACGACATTGACCGCGCTCCGGCAAGGAACGCGGTCACAGGATAGCAGACACGGCTCGAAAGGGAGGCGCGGCCCGCGGGGCCGCGCCCATACCATGAAAAGCTAGCGGATCGCCACCAGTTCGCCCTTGTCGGTCACGACATAGATCATGCCATTGGCCGCCACTGGCGAGGTCAGGACCGGCGAGCCGATCTTGATGGTCTTGAGCACTTCGCCGGTCTTGGGGTTGAGGGCGATGGCCCGGCCATCGCTGGAGACCACCACCAGCCGGTCGGAGGCCAGCACCGGGCCGCCGAACAGGGCGCGTTCCTTGGACTTCTTGATCCCGGCGTTGAGGTCCTTGATCCAGTAGACCTGACCGTTCTCGCGGGCGGCGCAGATCACCTCGCCGGCCTGGGAGATCAGAAAGACCACATCGCCGGCCGGCCAGGGGGTGTCGATCGAGGCCACCGGCAGGGACCAGCGCGCCTGACCCGTGCGCAGGTCAGTGGCGGCGAAGATGCCGCCGTGGCTGGCGGCGTAGACGTCGCCCTGGTGGATCACGGGACGGCCGGCGATGTCGCGAATCTCCGACAGGGCGGTCGTCCGGCTGGCCCGGGACAGGGTGCTGTTCCACAGGTCGTTGCCATTGGCGGTGCTCAGGGCGACCACCTCGCCCGAGGCGAAGGCGGCGACCACGGTGTTGCCGGACACGACCGGGCTGGGCGAGGCCAGCATTCGCGCCGGTTCAACCAGGGCCTGGAAGGTCCAGCCCGGGGCGCCGGTGGCGGTGTCGTAGGTCAGGAGCTCGTTGTCGGTGCTGACCACGAACATCCGGCCGTGGTTGACGATCGGCGCGCCGTGGATCGGCGAGGCGGTGTCGCGCTTCCAGCCAACCGCACCGGTCGCGGCATCGATCTGGGCGACCATGCGGAAGCCGGACGCGATGTAGAGCTTGCCGTCGGCAAAGGCGATGCCGCCGCCGAAGCCGGCCTTGTCGCGCTTGGTGCGCGGATGGATCGACTTCTTCCAGATGACCGCGCCGGTCTGGGCGTCGAGCGCGGCGATGTCGGTCTCGGCGTCCATCACATAGACGCGGCCCCCGGCGATGATCGGGTCCGTGGTGATGTGGAAGGCCCGCTCGGACCCTTTGCCGAATCCCTTGCGCCAGGCGATCTCGAAGGCCGGCGCGGCCTCGACGTTCTCGACGTTGAACTCGCCCAGGCCGCCGGGCTGGGGCCAGTCGGCCTGCGGCAGGGCGGGCGGCAGGAAGAACTCGATGCCCTTGAGGGCCTCGGCCGCCTCGACACGCTGGTCGAAGGCGATGATCGAGATGCGGCGACCGTCGCCGGCCACTTCCTGCGGCTTGTCCTTCTTGCCGAAGGGATTGATCTTGCCGGCCATGTCGCCGACGGCGCCCACGGTGGAGCAGCCGCCAAGCGCCATCGCGCCGGCGATCAGGACGGCGACGCCGACATTACGCGTGATCATTGAGGAGTTCCCTGGACTTGCGGGCCACCGGGTCCCATCAGGCCCTCCGGCATCTGCGGGGCGGGCGGGGGCAGCAGGGCGGCGGCCTTGGCCGCTGCCGGAATGGCGCCGGCGGAGCCGGACTCGATCAGGGTGATCGCGGCCTGGGCGCGACGGCGCATGCCGTCGCTGGAGCCCAGGACCTGGGACAGATAGGTGAAGTCGGCCTTGGCCTCGGCGGACTTGCCGGCCATGATCTTGGCGAAGGCCAGCGCTTCGCGCGCCTGCAGCCGGTAGGGACGCTTGTCTTCCATCAGGGGGGTCAGCCTGCCCTCGATATCCTTGTAGGAAGCCGTATCCAGAAGCGCCAAGGCGGATTTGAGGCGGGCCAGATCGCCGAGCACCGGATCGCTCGAGGCCTTCGCCGCCGCGTCCCACAGCTTGACCGCTTCGTCGGTCTTGCCGGCGTCCATCCGCATGCCGCCCTGGGCCATCAGGGCCAGGCCCTTGTAGCCGCGCGCGCCGGACTTGGCGACTTCGTCCAGCTTGGCGTAGGCGCCGGCCTGATCGCCCTGGGCGCCGGCCTCCAGCGCCGCCATGAAGGTTTCGGACGCGCGGTCGGCCTTGCCCCGGGTGTAGGTATCCCAGCCCCAGAAGGCGAGCGTGCCGATCAGGACCGCTGCGGCGATGCCGAGAACCCACGGCAGGGCCTTGAGCGCCAGGGTCCGATACCGCTCCGAGCGGATCTGCTCCTCGACTTCTTCAAAAACATCGACCACGAACGGGCGCTCCGGGAAATCGGCTGATTGAGGTTGCGGAACCTATAGGGTGAGCCGCGCCGCTGCAACGCGGCGTGACGCGCCGTGTTCGAAGTCTGAATTGGCGCTGCTTCTTTGCGCCTGTCGAAGGGGCCGCGCGTTCATCGACCTCCTTGGCTGCGGCGGCGAACGAGCGCGAAATTCCCCAAATCCCGGCCCCGGTCAGCACCACGCCAAAAAGGCGGGCGTCGGGAACCAGGGATAGCCACTGTCGTATAGGAAAATGGCGGCAGCGATCAGCATCAGGCCGACTACAGCCAATCCGTCCGAGGTTCGTCGGCGGTGCTTCCAATATACGGCTGCCGCCAGGCGCCCGTCGCCGCCAAGGTGAAGCAACCGACCTTCGAGCATGCGATGCTCTGCTTGTCGCTCTTGGCTGTGATCAACAACGGCATGAGGACAGCCGCGGCCATGAGGAACAATGTCTCGGCGAGGAGCAAAACCAGCCCTTCTTCGCAAGGTGGGTTCTCGATCGGCGATACGCGCTTTGCCATGAAGAAGAACATCCGCGCTGGAGCCTGCGGTCACGGCACTCCATCGAGCGCTTGATGGAATGGTCCTTTCGGGGGGCCGATTGAAGTCAAGGACAGCCCTGCGGGCTGCCGCGTCGCGGCGGGCGAAGCCCGTCCTTGAGTTCAACCGGCCCCCGAAATCATGCTCCGCCAAGCGATCGATGGCGGGCTCTCGCTGAGTGGGCCACCGGCCATTGGCTGATCGCTTCTCTTCCATTCCGCTCATCCTCGATGTCGCAAGGATGAGCGGAGTTTAAGAGTCACAATACATTGAATTAACTTATGTTTTTTCGGATTGCTCCGGGGACAGACCGCGAATTCACCTCACCCTTCCCGCCACCCCTATCCTTCACCCATCCCGCTGCACGGGGAGGGCGCCTCGGCCAGGCGATCCGATGCGGCGGCGGGGTGAGGTTCGAGCGGGGTCAGGTGAGCGGGGGTTACGCTCACGGTCCGGGGACGATTAGCCGCCACCCGCCCGCCGGGGGTCGATGCGGCTAAGCCTTAAGCGGGCTGCCCACCGCAGCACCCGGATAACGGACTTCGCGGAGCGCGACGGTTTCAGCTCTCTCAGAACGACTACCCCTCAGCACCCGCTGAGGCCGAAGTGCTCCGCGCCCTCCCCACCTTCACAAGGCCAGGCCCGTGAAGCGGCGACGCCGTGGGCGCCGGGTCAGGACTTCTTCGAGAAGTAGGTCTCCGCTTCGCCGGGGAAGCGGCGGGCGCGGACGTCATCGGCGTAGGCGCCCGCCGCGCGGGCGATTTCGCCCTTCAGATCGGCGTAGCGGCGGACGAACTTCGGGGTCCAGTCGAACAGGCCCAGCATGTCGTCGGTGACCAGGATCTGGCCATCGCAGCCGGCGCTGGCGCCGATGCCGATGGTCGGCGGGGCGATGGCGGCGGTGATCTCGCGGGCCAGCGGCTCGGCCACCCCCTCGACCACCACGGCGAAGGCCCCGGCGTCGGCGGTGGCCCGAGCCTCGGCGAGGATCCGGGTGCGCTCGTCGTCGGTGCGGCCCTTGGCCTTGAAGCCGCCATCGACCAGCACCGCCTGGGGCCGCAGGCCCACATGGCCCATCACCGGGATGCCCCGTTTGACCATGTAGTCGATGGTCTCGGGCACCGTCGGGCCGCTCTCCACCTTCACCGCCTGGCAGCCGGTTTCCTTCATGATCCGGACAGCGTTTGAATAGGCCTCTTCCTTGCCGCCTTCGTAGGAGCCGAACGGCATGTCGACCACCACCATGGCCCGGCGCGAGGTGCGCATGACCGCCTGGCCGTGCAGGATCATCATCTCCAGGGTGACGCCGACGGTGTTGGGCAGGCCGTGCACCACCATGCCGACCGAGTCGCCCACCAGGAGCAGGTCGCAGACCTCGTCGAGGACGGCGGCCACCGGGGCGGTGTAGGCGGTCAGGCAGACGATCGGCTCGCCGCCCTTGCGGCCGGCGATGTCCGGCGCGGCGAGGCGGCGGATGGTCTCTTCACGATGGGCGGACAGGACGTCCTCCTGCGGCTACTGGAATTCTTCCACCGCCCGCGTGACGGCGAAGGCCAGCGCCATAACACCCAGAGCCGCCGCCAGCCACATCGCCTCGCCGCCAAACGGCAGGGCCGAGAGGTTTTCACCGGTCCGCATCACGCTGGTGACGCTTTGGGTGAAGGCGCTGGCGTTGCGTTGGGTCGCCTCGCCGGCGTCGAACAACAGGCGCGAGCCCAGCACCTGGCTGACTCCCGCCAGACCCGCGACCAGGCCGGCCGCGCCGATGGCCACCTGACGCAGGGTCCAGCCGCGGTCGAGACGCATCTCCACCAGCCGGGCGAAGGCTTCCGCGTCCGGCATCGTCGGCGGCTCGTTGAACATCCGGTCGAGCTTCATCTCGAAATCGAGCTCAGCCATGACCCTCCCTCCCCGCGGACTCAAGCGTTGCGCCTTCAGGCGGCGCAAGTCGGAGTCTGAGCTTATCCAGACCACGTTTGACATGGGATTTTACCGTTCCCAGAGGCGTATTTAAGGCCTCCGCTGCTTCGGCGTGCGAGACGCCCGCTCCATAACAGAGCGACACGCACATCCGTTCCGCGGGCGAGAGCGTCTTGAGGGCCTCGTCCAGATCGATGCGGGCGGCGGCTGAAATCTCGCCGCCATGGCTCTCGTCGGCCGTCTCCGCGTCCAGGTCGTAGCGCGACTCCTTGCGCCAGCGGCGCACATAGAGCCTCGCGGCGATCTTGCGGACCCAGGCCGAGAAGGTGCCCTCGCCGCGGAATTCCGCGATGCGCTCGAAGGCGGCGAGGAAGGCGTCCTGGGCGATGTCGTCGGCCGTGGACGGCTCGGCGCCCATGCGCCGCAGCAGTCCCCGGACCGCCGAGCCATGTCGGCGAACGAGTTCGCCAAAGGCCGGCCGGTCGCCCGCCGCCGCGAGGGCGGCGAGCTCGACATCGTGCAGACTGGCGGGTGACTTTACCCCGGCCATGGCGGCGCCCCTCCGTTCAATCCGAACCGATCAAGGCTGCTTGAACTTGTTCGGGTTGACGAAGCTGAGGGCGATGTAGGCCAGGCCGATGATGGCCGGGATCGAGCCAATGCCCACCAGTGGCTGGAAGGCGTCCGAATCCTCGAAGCCGACCATGTACCCGAAGGCGGCGATGCCCAAGCCGACCGCCAGCCAGATGACGCCGGCGCGCAGGTCGCTCTGGGACGTGGGAGCGACCTTCACATTCTTGGTCATCGCATCGATGATTTCGGCCGGGAGCGGCTGGCCCTTGTCGATAGCCGTGCGCAGCGTGGCCTGCATCTCGCGCCGTTCGCGGCTCTTGAGCCAAGAGGGCACGATCACGATGGCGCCGATCATGATGAAGAAGGTGATCGGAATCAGAATGGTGAAATCGAAAAACGGATGGTCCATTGGATGTCCTCAATGCCTGTCTGGCGACACCTGATCGAGCCGCCTTCTGACTGATAAGAGGCCCGGCGGTGCGCCAACGGATGCGGCCGGCCAGATGAAATCTTCGTAACGCGGATCAGAGCCGGAGTCGGAGCCACGCCGGGTTCTGGCTGATCAGAACGACCGCCGCCGTCAGGGTCAGCATCCCGACGACCGGCGAGAGCATCAGCGCCATCGGTTCGATCACCGCATTGAGGATCGGCGCGCAGGCCCACAGGCCGACCGCCGCCGCGGTGGCCAGCACCGCGCTGGCCGCCAGCTGGGCCTTCAGCTCGCGCCGGGCCACCTGACGCATGACCTCGGCGGCGAACACCGGATCCTGTTCGGGTCCCCGGCCCTCCTGGAGGAAGGCTTCGAGCCGTTGTTCGGCCGTCATGGCTTGTCTCCCAACACGCTGAGCAGCTTATCCCGTCCGCGCGCCACATGCGACTTGATCGTGCCGAGCGGCAGGCCCAGGGCATCGGCGGCCTCGCCATGCGACCAGCCGTCGGCCAGGCACAGGGTGACCGCGGCCCGCTGGTCCGGCGCCAGGGTCGCCATGGCCGCTTCCAGGGCCATGCGGTCCTCGGCGGCCAGGCCGGCCCCCTTCCCGTCCCGCTCCTGCGTCCAGTCATGGTCGCGGCGGGCGGAGCGAGCGGCCGAGCGGTTGAGGGTCAGGGCCCTGCGCCAGGCGATGCCGTAGAGCCAGGGCCGAAACCCCTCGTCGTCCCGCAGCCGGTTCAGATTCGCCCAGGCGGTCACGAAGGCCTCCTGGGCGACGTCGTCCGCCTCCGCCCCCGCGGCGCGGCGCAGGAACCGTCGCAGGCCCTGCTGATGCCGCTCCACAAGCCGCCCGAAGGCGGCCTGGGACCCCGCTCTGGCCGCCCGGACAAGCGGCGCTTCCATCGTCAGTCCTTCGGCGTCCGCATCATCAGGGTCGCGACCAACGAGGACAGGCAAAGAGCCCCCATCACGAAGGTCACGATCACGAAAGCCGGCCCCGCTTCGTAGAGATCGGTCTGGGCCGCATAGCCGAAGCCGAGGGCCAGCGATCCGAACAGGACCACGTTGGGCCAGCCGCCAAAGCCCCGTCGGCCGTAGTAGCGGCGACCGCGGCGGCCACGCGGCTCATCCCAGTCGTCATCGAGCGACGGCTTGTTGAGGCTCTCCATCAGGCTCGGCGGGATCTCCTTGCCGCTGGCGACATAGGTCTTGATCAGGTCGAGATTGTCGCGATGGCGACGCAGGTTGATCAGGCTGTGCCAGGCTCCGGCGATGAACCAGAACAGCGGGAACATCAGCCACCAGTAGGAGCGGAACAGGTCTTCGAAGGTGTTCATGGTCTCAGTCTCCGGTCCGGGCGCGTCGGCCGAGCTTGTCCAGCAGGCCGGCGGGCACGTCGCGGCCACTCTTCGCATAGCCCTTGATGATGTCGAGGGTGTCGCGCCGAGCGCGTTCGCTCAGCCAGGCGTTCCAGCCGCCGATGACGAACCAGGCCAGCGGAAACAGCAGCCACCAGAACGAGCGGAACAGGTCTTCCATCGCATTTCGCCTCCCGGCCCCGGCACGATCATCGCGCCGTTCTGTGAGGTAGTCGCCGCCGACCCGCCGGGTGGATGCAGCGTCGGCGAACTTATTTCATGCCGCCTGCGCCGCCTGGGCACGCTGATAGGCCGGCCGCTCGGCCAGCCGCTCGCGCCAGGTCGCCAGATTGTCCGGGATGGCCCCGTTCAAAGCCCCCTTCCAGATGCCCAGGCCCGTGCAGATGGCGATGTCCGCCAGCGTCAGGTCGCCGCCAACGAGGAACGCGCGATCACCCAGCTTGTCAGCGGCGTAGCGGATGAACCGCTCCATCCGCCCGTGCCCGGTCCGCACCGACCAGTTCCCCTTGTCCGCCTCCGGCGCGCCGAAGTGCGCCATCATCAGGGGGTTCATCTCGCCGCCGAGACTGGCCTCGCTGAACACGGTCAGTTGCAGCACGGCGGCAAGGTTCGGATCATCACTGGCCGGCAGCAGCGGCGTCGGGCCATAGCGCTGGGCGACATAGAGCATCATGGCGATGGACTCGTTGATCGCCACGCCCTCGTCCTCGAGGAACGGCACGGACCCCAGCGGATTGAGCGCCAGATAGGCCTCGCTCGGCGGGAAGGTCACCGGCGAGGTCTGGTACGGAACCCCCATCTCCTCGCAGACCCAGAACACGCGCACGCCCCGGGCGCCGCGCGGGAAGTTGTGAATGTGGATCATGATTTGGCTCCCTTCGATGGTTTCGCGTCGGCTTTTGCAAAGGCCCTCAGCGCGTCCTTGCCGATCCAGCGCGGCGTCTTGTCGTTCGCGGCCGCCAACCGCGTCGCGGTTTCGCGGGCGGCGGCGCGCAGGGCCGGACTCTTCTTGCCGCCGATCGCCCGCAGGGCCCAGTTGACGCCCTTCCTGACGAAGTTGCGGTCGTCGGTGGCCGCCGTCTCGATCAGCGCCAGCCCCTCGATGAAGAAGGCGTCGCCCTCCCCTGCCTTGCCGTGCAGCGCCAGGCAGGCCAGCAGGGCGAAGGCCGCGCGGCGGCCCATCTCGTCGTTCAGCCCCGCCCATTGGGCCACCTTGGCCGGCGCGTGCGGGACCTGGTCGAACAGCTTGAAACAGACGGTGTCGGCGATGCCCCAGTTGTCGAAGTCGGCCCGCCAGGCGTCCATCTGCGCCGGCGTCACCCTGGCCGGGTCATCGATCATGCAGGCGACCATCCGCGCCTCGTACCATCCCGTGTCCCACAGGGCCTGGGCCAGCCCATGGTCGCGGCCCAGCTGTCTGGCGAGGACCTGCATGTTGGCTATTGAGACGCCGAAGGCCTTGTCGGTGACAATGCCGTATCGCGGCCCCATCTCCTCGCGGATCCTGGCCGAACTGTTGGCCTCCAGCCAGCCAAGCGCCTCCTGGACCCGGGGATGGCTCATGGCATCTCCGCCAGCAGGCGGTCGAGGCGGGCGTAGCCGGCTTCCATGCCGTCGGTCATGCCGGTGGCGCGGGCGCCGTCGCGGGCTTCCCGCGAAACGAAACTGATGGTCATGGTCACGGTGGTGACGCCGTCCGTCTCGCCGAAGCGGGTGGTGACCGTCGTCGGCTCGCCGCCCCAGTCTTCGTCGAACTGCTCGCGGTGCACGGTCAACTCGGGCGGCGAGACCTCGATAAAGGTCCCTGACATTCTCATGGTCCGGCCGTCCGGGTGCGCCCACATGTAACGGAAGGTCCCGCCGACGCGGGCGTCGATCTCGCAGACCGGCATGGTCCACCCCTCCGGACCGAGCAGCCACCGGCTGACGAACGCCGGCGTGTGGAAGCATTTCCAGACCAGCTCGCGCGGGGCGTTGAACGAGCGCACCACCAGGATGTCGCGGTCGGTCGGGGTGGTCACGGCCAGTGGCCGGATCAGGGTCGTGGTCATCGGGATTCTCCTCTAGCCTCTGTCGGGCGCGGGCTTCGCCGCGTCGGCCTGCAGTTGCTCCAGCAGCGCGTCGAGGCGGCCGAAATTGGCATCCCAGATGCGCCGGTACTCTTCCAGCCAGCCGTTGGCCTGGGCCAGGGGCGCGGCCTCCAGGCGCACGGGCCGGCGCTGGGCGTCCTTTCCGCGGGTCACGAGACCAGCGCGCTCGAGGACCTTGAGGTGTTTGGAAATGGCCGGCTGGCTCATGGCGAATGGCTGGGCCAGCTCGCCCACCGACGCCTCCCCGGCGGCCAGCCGCGCCAGGATCGCCCGCCGCGT
>JACRBD010000357.1 GCA_016234625.1 Caulobacterales bacterium
GAGGGCATCATTCTGGTCGCCGCGACCAACCGGCCCGACGTGCTCGATCCGGCCTTGCTGCGTCCGGGCCGCTTCGACCGCCAGGTGGTGGTGCCCAACCCCGATGTGACCGGCCGTGAGAAGATCCTGCGCGTGCACATGCGCAACGTGCCGCTGGCCGCCGACGTCGATGTTCGCACCCTGGCCCGCGGCACGCCCGGCTTCTCTGGCGCCGACCTGGCCAACCTGGTCAACGAAGGCGCCCTGCTGGCCGCGCGCAAGAACCGCCGCATGGTCACCCACGACGACTTCGAGATGGCCAAGGACAAGGTCATGATGGGCGCCGAGCGCCGCTCGATGGCCATGAGCGAAGAGGAAAAGCGCAACACCGCCTATCACGAGGGCGGTCACGCCCTGGTGGCGATCACCGTTCCCTCCGCCGATCCGGTGCACAAGGCGACCATCGTCCCGCGCGGTCGCGCGCTGGGCATGGTCATGCAGCTGCCCGAGGGCGACCGCTATTCGGTGAACTTCACCCAGATGACCTCCAGGCTGGCCATCATGATGGCCGGCCGGGTCGCCGAGGAGCTGATCTTCGGCAAGGAGAACATCACCTCCGGCGCCTCCAGCGACATCAGCGCCGCCACGGGCCTGGCCCGCAACATGGTCACCCGCTGGGGCTTCTCCGACAAGCTGGGCACCGTGTCCTACGGCGACAACCAGGAGGAAGTCTTCCTGGGACATTCCGTGGCCCGCACCCAGAACGTCTCCGCCGAGACCATGAAGACGATCGACGCGGAGGTCCGCCGTCTGGTCAAGGAAGGCGAGGACGAAGCCCGCCGCATCCTGACCGAACGGCTGGAAGACCTGCACAAGGTGGCCAAGGCCCTGCTCGAGTTCGAGACCCTCAGCGGCGATGAGATCGCCAACGTGATCCAGGGCGTCATGCCCAGCCGCGACGAACCCGAGCAGAAGCGCCCCACCGGCCCCAGCGCCTCGGTGCCCCTGTCGCCCCGGCCGAACGGGGTGGTGGCCAAGAGCCAGGACTGATGATTCCCGCGGCCCTCTCCCTTCCCCCTGGAGGGGGGAAGGGAAAGCGCGTTACGGGGCGATCAGAGGTGCCATCCCCCCTCGTCATGGGCATCGTCAACGTCACGCCGGACAGCTTCTCCGACGGCGGCCGCTTTCTCGACGCCGACGCGGCCCTGGCCCATGCCCGCCGGCTGATCGCTGACGGCGCCGACATGCTCGACATCGGCGGCGAGTCGACCCGGCCGGGCGCCGCCCCGGTCGCCGAGGCCGACGAGCTGGCGCGGACGATCCCGCTCATCGCCACCATCCGCGCCGAGAGCGCCATCCCGATCTCCATCGACACCCTCAAGCCCGCCGTGGCCCGCGCCGCCGTGGCCGCCGGGGCGACGATGTGGAACGACGTCACCGCCCTGCGCGGCGCGCCGGACGCCCCCGACGTCGCCGCCGAACTCGGCTGCCCGGTGGTGCTGATGCATATGCTCGGCGAGCCCGGCACGATGCAGGACGCTCCGCGCTACGATGACGTCGTGGCCGAGGTGGCAGCCTTCCTGCTGGCCCGCGCCGAAGTCGCCATGGCCGCGGGCGTGGCGCGCGACAAGCTCTGGCTCGACCCGGGCATCGGCTTTGGCAAGACCCTCGACCACAACCTTGCCCTGCTCCGCGCCCTGCCCCGCTTCGTCGCGCTGGGCTTCCCGATCCTGCTGGGCGCCAGCCGCAAACGGTTCATCGCCGCGATCGACCCGGCGGCCGGGGACGTCGGCGACCGACTGGGCGGATCCCTGGCCGTGGCGCTGGCGGGCGCGACGGCCGGCGTGGCGGCGGTGAGGGTGCACGACGTCCGGGAAACGGTGCAGGCGCTAGCGGTTCAGGCGGCGATCGGCGGTTAGACCCGGTACTGTTCCAGCTTCACCTCGTCGAGCTCGACGCCGATGCCCGGGCGGTCGTCGAGGGTCAGGTCGCCCGCGTCCCATTTCAGGGGCTCCTTGACGATCTCGTCGAAGAACCCGCCCGACTTGTAGATGCTCTCCTGGATCAGGAAGTTGGGCACGGCGGCGTCGAGCTGCATGGCCGCCGCCGTGATCACCGGCCCGCCCCAGACGTGCGGCGCCATCAGCACATAGTGGGCCTCGGCGAGCGCGGCGATCTGCTTCGCCGCGGTGATCCCCCCGCAGCTGCCCAGGTCGGGCTGGGCGAAATGACAGGCGCCGGCGGCGAACAGCCGCTGGAAGTCATGGACCCAGGCCAGCCGCTCGCCGGTGGCGATGGGGATGCTGGTGCTGGCGGCGATGCGGCCCATCTCCTCGACGTTCTCCGGCGGGCAGGGCTCCTCGAGCCAAAGCGGGTCGTATTTCTCCAGCCGTTTGGCGAGGCGGCGGGATACCGACGGGGTGATCTGGCCGTGAGTGCCGATCAGGATGTCGGCGCGGTTCCCGACAGCGTTGCGGATCGCCTCGATGGTGCGTTCGGCCCGGTCATACTCGGCCATGGTGATTTCCCATGGGCCGATCGGCTGGGTTCCCGGCAGGGCGTAGTGCAGGGGGTCCAGCTTCACGCCGGTGAAGCCCTCGTCGACGATCCGGGCGGCCATCTCTCCAACCCGCGCGGGGTTGTTCGACCAGTTGGCGGCCGAGGTCGCCAGGCTGCCGCCGGCGTCGAGTTCATAGAGGTAGGTGTAGGTGCGGATGCGCTCACGGTAGCGGCCGCCCAGCAGATCGCAGACCGGCGCGCCGAGCGCCTTGCCGCAGATGTCCCACATGGCGACGTCGAAGGCGCTGATCACGCCGCCGATGAAATAGTCCGAGTGCTGGGACGAGAGGCCCGCGTACATCAGCTTGGTCAGCATGTCGCGGTTCATCGGATTCTGGCCCTGGAGGTAGCGGTTGAACACCCCCTCGACGAGCTGCTCGAACCCGCGCTCCATGCCGTACAGGCTGAACAGGACGGCGGTTTCGCCCCAGCCGATATGGCCGGCGTCCGTCTCCAGCCTGACGAAATACCAGTAGTAGCCGCCAAAGTTCGGCGGCGGCGTCCGGATGGCGTAGGCGGTCACCTTGGTGAGTTTCATCGCCGTTTCCCCTCGCGCCGGGCCGGGGCGGTTCCCGGCTCGCGGGCGGAAGGTGAAGCGTCGGCGGGCCGTCGGCAAGAGACTCCCCGCTCTCGCCCCCGGCGGCTACAAGGTGGCCATGCTCCCCCCTGATTCCCCCCGCGGCCGCGTCCTGATCATCGCCGGGTCCGACAGCGGCGGCGGGGCGGGGATCCAGGCGGACATCAAGACGGTCACGGCCCTGGGCGGCTACGCGGCCACGGCGATCACCGCCGTCACGGTGCAGAACACGCTCGGCGTCACCGGCGTGCACGCCATTCCGGTCGAGATCATCGAGGCCCAGGCCCGGGCGGTGCTGGACGACATCGGCGCCGACGCGATCAAGACCGGCATGCTGGGCGACGTGGCCACGGTCGAGGCCGTCGCCCGGCTGCTGGACAGCGCCGTCGGCATCCCCGCCGTCATCGACCCGGTGATGATCGCCAAGGGCGGCGCGTCGCTGCTGCCGGACCGGGCGGTGGAGTCGGTGAGGACCCTGCTGGTCCCCCGCGCCGCCCTGTTGACGCCCAACGCGCCGGAAGCCGAGGCCCTGACCGGCCTGGCGGTGGGCGACCTGGACGGCCAGCGCCGCGCCGGCGAGGCCCTGCTGGCGCTCGGCGCCAGGGCGGTGCTGATGAAGGGCGGCCATGTGCCGGGCGAGCGGGTCGCCGACCTGCTGCTGACGCCACTTGGCGAGACCCTGTTCGAGGGCGAGCGGATCGACAGCCGCCACACCCACGGCACCGGCTGCACCCTGGCCAGCGCCTGCGCCGCCGGCCTGGCCCAGGGCCTAGACCTGACCGCCGCCGTGGCCCGGGCCTGGACCTATGTCCATGAGGCCATGCTGCGGGCGCCCGGCTTCGGCGCCGGCCACGGCCCGCTCGATCATGCCTGGCCGCTGAGGGGGAAATGATGCTCGAACGCCGCCTGGAAGATATCCTCCGCGCCGCGCCGTCGATGATGACGGTGCTGGAGCGGTCCCGCGAGCTGGACCTGCCCGACTGGCTGATCGTCTCGGGCGCGGTTTACCAGCGGGTCTGGAACCACCTGACCGGGCGGGAGCCGGACTACGGGGTGCGCGACTACGATGTGATCTACTTCGATCCCGACACCAGCTACGAGGCCGAAGACGTTCATATCAAGCGCGCTGCGGCCCTGTTCCCGCCGCCGCTGGCCGAGATGGTCGAGGTGCGCAACCAGGCGCGGGTGCATCTGTGGTTCGAGGATCACTTCGGCGAGCCCTACGAGCCCCTGTCCAGCAGCGCCGAGGCCCTGACCCGATTCGTCGCGCCGGCCTTCGGGGTCGGGGTTCGGCTGGAGGCGGACGACAGCCTGACCATCAAGGCGCCGTTCGGCCTGGAGGACCTGTTCGCCATGACCCTGCGGCCCAACCCCAACCGGCCGCTGGCGGCGGGCTGGGTCAAGACCACGACTTCAGCCAGGACGCGTTGGCCGGAGCTGCGGGTGGTGGAGCCCGCGTAGACCCTGCGTCCTTCGACACGGCGCTGCGCGCCTGCTCAGGATGACGTGCTTTTGTGTTCGTCATGCTGAGCAGCGCTCGAAGAGTGCGTGTCGAAGCACGCAATCCTCTCACCGCCCCCACGCATAGACATCCGGATCCCGGATCTCCATCCAGCGATCCGCCCCGGTCAGGTCGGTGAAGCCGAACTGGCGGTAGAGATCGTGGGCGTCGGCGGTGGCCAGGTGCATGCGGCGAAAGCCCTGCAGGTCCGGGTGAGCCTTGAAATAGCCCATCAGCGCCTTGCCGAGACCCTGGCGGCGATGGGCCTCGTCGACGAACACATCGCACAGCCAGCCGAAGGTCGCCCGGTCGGTGACCACCCGCGCCATGGCGGCCATCCCGTCATACGGATCGTAGGCGGCGAAGGTCAGGCTGTTCCGGACGGCCGTGGCGAAGGTGAGATAGGGAATGCCCTTGCCCCAGTAGGACTGCTCGCTGATCCAGCGGTGGGCCAGGGGCAGGTCGAACCGGGCCGGGTCGTCGCTGATCGTGTGGCCGGCGGCGGTGCGGATTTCGGTCAGCATGGCCCCCTCCTCAGACGCCGTGAAGGCGGCGGTAGTCCTCGATCTGGCTGACCAGCCGCCTCGCCCCGCCGTCGCCGAAGACCGACAGCAGCCGCTTGCCCAGCACCTTGCCGATCGCGCCCCCGGCGCCGTCGCCGGCGTAAGCGAAATGCAGGCTCGAGGGCGTAACCAGATCCAGGCCCGGCACGGCGCTGACCGCGATCGGCTCCATGCGCCGCCATTCCAGCACCTCGGTGCGGCCGAGGGTATGGTGGATCAGGGCCGTCGGCGTCAGCTCCAGCCGCCAGCGGCGACGGCCGAAGCCCCACAGCAGGCCGGTGGCGACCAACGGCAGGGCGGCCACCCAGGCGAAGGTCCAGGTCTCGCTCGCCCAGGCGTCGGGATTGACCAGCAGCGACACCGCCAGCAACGCCCACAGAGGAGCGAACATGCCCAACAGCTTTCCTGCATTGAGTTCGAAGGTCATCACGCCCACCTATCGCGTTTCGTGGTTACCCGGGGAGTGATTTTCGTGCGCCAGTGGACGGTCGACGCCTTTGCCTCAGGCCCCTTCAAGGGCAACCCCGCCTGTATCGTGGAGCCCCTGGCCCCCCGCGAAAGCGGGGGCTGGCCCGACGCCGGCTGGATGCAGACCCTGGCGGCGGAGAACAACCAGGCCGAGACGGCCTATCTGCTCAGGACCGCGGACCCGTCGCGGTTCGGCCTGCGCTGGTTCACCCCGGCGCTGGAGGTGCCGCTGTGCGGCCACGCCACGCTGGCGGCTGCTCATGTTCTGTTCGCCGAACTGGGTCTGGCGGCGGACATGGTGACCTTCGACACCGCCTCGGGACCGCTGACCGTGGTCCGGCAGGAGGACCGCTACGAGATGGACTTCCCCGCCAATCCGCCGAAACAGACGGCGATCCCCGAGGGGCTGGTCGAGGCCCTGGGCGCCGCGCCGAGCGAGGTCTGGGCCGGCAATTATCTGGTCGCGGTGTATGACGGCGAGGCGGCCGTGCGGGGCCTGAAGCCCGATCTGGCCGCCGTGGAAAAGATCGCCGGCGAGGCCACCGGCGGGCGCGGCAACATCTCCGTCGCAGCCCTGGCGGACCCCGGGGCCGACTATGACGTGGTCAGCCGCTTCTTCGCGCCGGGCTCGGGCATTCCGGAGGACCCGGCGACCGGCTCGGCCCACTGCATCCTCTCGCCCCTGTTCGCCGGCAAGCTCGGACGGGCCGACCTCAACTTCCACCAGGCCTACCCGGGCCGCGGCGGCGACCTGAACTGCGAGCATCGCGGCGACCGGGTGCTGCTGCGCGGGCAGGCCGTGACGGTGATCGAGAGCGTCCTGCGGGTCTGAGTCCTCAGTGGTCGCGCGACGGGCGCCGAAACCGGCGGCCACTTTCGGCCGTCGCGCTCTGGAAACGAAAACGCCCCGGCTCGGGGAGAAGCCGGGGCGTTCCTTCGCGCTGTCGCTGGCTTGGGGGGAGCCTACCAGCGGCGCGGATCGCGGGGGAACCGGTCAACCCGATCAGGGTGACCATCGCGATCAGTGTCATAGCCGTGGTGCGGGCCGGGACCCGGACGACGGTCGTCGCGGTCATGGCGCTCGTAGCGGATCCTGGCGCTCAGAATGTCGAAGCGGCGATCCAGGTCGCGGCGCTCCCACATCTGCAGGCCGCCAGTCCGGCGATAGCGCGTCTCGAGGCGGGCGATGTCCTGGAACTCGGCGCGCAGGTTGACCGCCTCGTAGCGGGTCAACGAGCCGTTGCGCACGCCGACGTCGATGCGGTGGTCAAGCTGAGCCTGACGCTGGTTGATGTTCATCCAGGGCGCGGCGGCGGCCGGCAGAGCAAACCCGGCCAGGGTCGACGCGGCCAGGAGTGGGATCAGGAACTTCTTCATGGCGGTGCTTCCTATTCACTTGCGCCGCCCTTCGCGACGACCGTGAGGCCAAGGAAACACGCCGGACCTGAAACGGTTCTGACGCGGCCGTTGTCTGGCGTTCATTTCGTTAGTCTGGTTCAGGCGGCCTGCGAGCGCGCCGCGGCGGCGTTGGCCAGAGTTGTCTCGATGGCGTCATACAGCCGCGTCAGTTCGATCGGCTTGGAGACGTGTCCATCCATGCCGACGGCCAGGTAGGATTCCACCTGGTGCACCAGGGCATTGGCGGTCAGGGCCAGGATCGGGGTGCGCGGCAGGTGTTCGGCGGCCTCCGCCGCGCGAATCGCGCGCGCCGCCTCGACCCCGTCCATGACCGGCATCTGCACGTCCATCAGGATCAGGTCGAACCCGCCGTGACGCCAGGCCTCGACCGCCTGCTGGCCATCGGGAACGATGTGCAGCTCCACATCCAGCGGCTCCATCACCGCCTGCAGGACCTTCTGGTTGGTGGCGTTGTCCTCGGCCGCCAGGATGCGCAGCTTGCGCTCCTCCAGGGCGTCGAGGGCGTTCTCGGCGACCAGTTCCGCCATCGGCGCGGCGGCGCGGTGCAGCGGCATATCGACAGTGAAGGTCGAGCCCTCGCCCTCGATGCTGCGCGCCGCGACGGCGCCGCCCATCAGCTGGGCCAGCTCGCGGCAGATGGCCAGGCCCAGGCCCGTGCCGCCGAACCGGCGGGTGGTGGAGTTGTCGGCCTGGATGAACTTCTCGAACAGGGTCGGCAGTTTGTCATTGGCGATGCCGATGCCGGTGTCCGACACGGTCAGCCGCAGCCCGCCCGACGGCGAGCGCGAGAAGCGGGCCGCCACCGCGCCCTCGACGGTGAATTTCATCGCGTTGGACAGCAGGTTGCTGAGAATCTGGCGGATGCGATCGGAATCGCCGCGCCACCAACCGCCGGCATCGGCGTCGATGGTCATGCCGAAGCGCAGGCCCTTCTGCTGGGCCATCACCGCGAAGGCGCTGACCGCGCCCTCGGCCAGTTCGTCCAGCGAGAAGTCGTGCTCGGCCAGTTCCAGGCGGCCGGCCTCGATCTTGGACAGGTCCAGCACGTCATTGATGACGCTGAGCAGCAGCTCGCCGGACTCGCGGATCACGCTCAGCCGTTCGCGCTGGCGGATATCGAGGTCGCCGCGCGACATGACGTCGGCCATGGCCAGGACGCCGTTCAGGGGCGTGCGGATCTCGTGGCTCATGTTGGCCAGGAACTGCGACTTGAGCACATTGGCGGCATTGGCCAGGTCGCGGGCCTCGACCAGGTCGCCCATGGTCTTGCGCAGTTCGCGATCGTTGGCGTCCAGCTTGGCCAGCAGCTGGTTGAAGCTCTGGGCCAGGCTGCGGAACAGGTCGTCGTCCGCGTCTTCAGCCACGGCGGTGAAGCGGCCGCTCTCGGCCACCTCGCCCATGGCCTTGGACAGGCGGCTGACCGGCTGAATGACCCGGCGGGCGAGGGTGTTGGCCACGAACATGGCGATCCCGGCGGCCCCGAAGAACAGGGCGAAGGTCAGGGCCAGGTAGCGCGGAAGCAGCGCCGACAGTCTGGGAATCTCGACCGTGGTGACCAGGGCGCCGACCGTGCGGCCGTCGAGGATCACCGGGGTGCGGATGGTGCTTTCGCCCGAGGTCGCGGGGCCCACGTCCCGTTGCACCGCCAGAATGCGGCCCTTGGCGTCGACCAGGCTGGCGGAGCGCACGCCGGGGGCGGCGATGATCGACAGGACGGCGCGGCGGGCTTCGGCTTCATCGCCTCGGCCCAGGGCCGGCGCGGCGATTTCGGCCACGACCGCGTTCATCGCGGCGCTGGTGGCCTTGGTTTCCTGGCGCGACACCGCCCACTGCTGGATCATGAAGGTCGCGCAGGCGGCGACGAGCACCGCGACCGTGGTGATCAGCGCCACACTGGCGATCCGCGCCTGGAAGGGCGCATGGCTTGGCGCCTGGATGGTGTCCGCTTGCTGGTTCATCTTCCCGAAAAACAGCCCCTCACAACGCCCTTATCGCGCAATCTCCCTAACGCTTCGCTTCCGCGACAAATTAACCGTCTGTTTACCCTTGCGGGTGTTAAGGTTTCGTTTACCTTGCTCTCGCGTACCAGTTGATGGAGAGCTGAAGTGGAAAAAGCCTTTGTAGCCCAACGCGTGGCCCGCAAATTGTTCGCGACCGAGCATGCGCTCGACGCGGCGATGACCGAAGCCGCGGAACTGATGGCGGATCTTCTCAAGGCCCGTAAGGACCTCAACCTCTCCGCGGTGGTCGGCGATGCCGCCCCGTCGAAACTGGTTGAAGCCATGGCGGCCCTGGCCGAAGCCCGCACCGCCGTCGTCAGCGTTCACAATGAACTCAACGACGTGAAACTGCGCATTGGCGTGCGCACCAAGATGACCGGTTGGGAAGACAAGCCCCCCGAACTCGCCACCCTGCAGGCCAGCAAGGACCTGCGTCAGGTCAGCTGATCTGTTCAAGGTTGCGATAGTTTAACTCTCTTGCGCCTCTAACATCATGTTAGAGGCGCAACCGTATGTATCATTCGCTCATTCCACTGATTGGCTGGGGCGCCACGTTCTTGGTGTGCGTCTTGGCGTGGTGGAAGGGCGGTCGCGCCGAGCAGTATGGGGTGAGCCTGAAGCTGGCAACCTCGCTGGTCGCCCTCGCCGTTCATCACCTTCTCAAGCAAGGCGCGATCTCGGGCGCCCTGCTCACGGCGGACGGCGTTCTGGCGGTCGGCTTCCTGGCTCTGGCGATCCGCTACTCCAGTCTTTGGATTGGCGCCGCCATGCTCCTGCAGGCCGGGCAGTTTAGTCTGCACGCTTGGTATCTGGTCAATGCGCTTGAGCGGGACCGTTTCTACGCCATCGCCAACAACCTGATCACCGCCGGCATTCTGGCCTGCATCCTGGTCGGGACCTTGATCTCATGGCGACGCCGGGCGAAGGCCGCTGCAGCTCAGGCCGTCTGAGCGGCCTTTCGGCCAGGCGCCGTCGTCAGGGCGACGCCCGACAGAATCAGCGCCAGGGCTGCGAAGGCGCTCCAGCCCGGCCGCTCGTGCATCAGCCCCATGCCCAGGATCAGCGCCCAGATCGGCAACAGGTAAACGGTCATGCTGGTGAACACCGCCCCCCGCCGTTGGATCAGCCACACCCACCCAACCGTGCCGATGCCGCTGGAGAAGATTCC
>JACRBD010000356.1 GCA_016234625.1 Caulobacterales bacterium
ACGGTCTCGGTCGAGCGCTTGAGGGTCTCGGGATTGTCCCACAGGGCCTTGGCGAAGTCGGTCTTGATCAGGCCCGGCGCGATGCAGTTCACCCGGATGCCGTACGGGCCGTATTCGTGGGCCAGGTTGCGGGCCAGCTGGAAGTCGGCCGCCTTGGAGATGTTGTAGGCCCCGATCACCGTGTTGCCGCGCAGCCCGCCAATCGAGGAGACGATGATCACCGCCCCCTCCTTCCGCTCTTTCATCTCCGGCACGACCATGCTGATCAGCCAGTTGTTGGAGATGATGTTGTTGTCGAGGATCTTGCGGAACTGGTCGTCGGCGATGCCGGCCATCGGGCCGTAGTAGGGGTTGGAGGCGGCGTTGCAGACGACGATGTCGACCTTGCCGAAGGCGGCGCGGGTCTCGTCCACCAGCCGCTGCAGGTCTTCCTTGGAGGAGATGTTGGCCGGGACCGCGATGGCCGTGCCCTCGCCGTACTTGCCGTTGATCTCGGCGGCGACCTCCTCGCAGGGGCCGGCCTTGCGCGAGGAGATGGTCACCCTGGCGCCGTGCTGGGCCATGCGTTCAGCAATGGCCTTGCCGATGCCGCGCGAGCTGCCGGTGATGACCGCGACCTTGCCGGTCAGATCGAAAAGAGTGCCTTCGGCAGCCATGACGTCTCTCCCTTAAACGCTTGTTTGAAGTTGGTCCGCAACCTGAGGCGAAGGGGCCGCTACGTCAAGCATGGCGCGGCCGCGAAAGTGTGAGCGGTTTCGCGAGCGAGCCGCGCCACCATTTTTGGGTCTGGAGCCTTTCTCCCGATCAGGATGATCGGGAAGGCTCCAGCGTTCGCCCCAGCGCCAGCAGGGTCTCCGACTGGATCTCGGGAATCGACCCGTCCGCGCGCGGGCCGACGTTGACCAGCAGGTTGCCGCCGCCGGCGGTAACCTCGGCGTGGAGATCAATCAGGCCCTGGCCGGTCAGATAGTCGTCGGTCGCCTCGGCGGCATTGTAGCCGAAGGCCAGGCCCAGGCCCCGGGTCGACTCCCACTTCTCATCGACGATATGCGCGCCCGAGCCGTACTCCACGGTGCGGAAGTCGCAGTGGGGCGGCTTCGCGCCCCCGCCGCCGTGTACGCCGCTCGCCGCGATGCGCGCCTTGACCATGGCGTTGAACGCCTCGCAGGCGGCCGGATCGCGCAGCCCCTCGAACAGTGCGGCGTTGCCCATCCAGCGGTCGTTGATCACCCCGTCCGGCACAACCGCGTAGTAGTGGGCGAACAGGTCCGGCAGATCCTCGTCGTTGGGCCAGCCGATGTCGTTCCACAGCACGCAAGGCTGGTAGCGGTCGATCAGCTCCCGCACCTGGGCGGCGGCGTAGTCGCGATAGGCCTGGTCCGTCGGGATGCCGGCGAACATCTCGCCCAGATTGCGGATCAGCCGCGGATGAGCCGTCCAGTCCAGTCCGCCGGAATAGTAGAGGCCAAAGCGCATGCCCCGGGCCCGGACGGCGTCGGCCAGCTCGCCGACGAAGTCGCGTTTGCTGTGCCAGCCCGGCCGCCAGGGGTTCTCCACCGCCGTCGGCCAGAGGCAGTAGCCGTCATGGTGCTTGGTGACGAACACCACATATTTCGCCCCGGCCGCCTGGAACAGGTCGGCCCAGGCGTTCGCGTCGAAGGCCTCGGCGGCCTTTTCGAACGGCGCGCGGAAGGCGGTGTAGGGGATGTCGCCCCAGGTTGCGCGATGATGCGCCGAGGTCGGGCTGTCCGGGTCGCGCAGGGCGTTCTCGTACCACTCCGCGTACGGCCCCTGGACGAAGGCGTCATCGTAGGCGGTCTCGAACAGCTGGGTGATCGACTGACCGGGCGGCGCGAAAGCGGGCACGGCGAACATGCCCCAGTGGATGAAAATCCCCAGCTGGGGCGTCACGTACCACTCAGGGCAGGCGCGCCCGGCGAATTGACTGAAGTCGGCCATCTAACCCCCGGCGAATCCTCAAGCCGGTCTAGCGCCGGTCAGGACTCAACCACACTTCGGCCAGCCGCCCATGTCCAGATGGAAGTGGTCGTGGTGTTCGGCGTTGTAGTCGGGGCTCAGGGTGGTCAGGAAGATTCGGCAGCCGCCGTCGCGGACCCGACGCAGGAAGCGGCCCTTGGGCCCGGTGTCATCCCAGTCCAGCGCCACGGAGATCACGCGCCCGTCCGCCAGGCGGAAGGCGGCCACGTCGATGGCGTTGGCCGTGGCGTGCTCGCTGATCGGGCCTTCGGTCTTCCCGTACTGCCGGCGGCAGGCATAGCTGCCGTAGTGGTCGATGCCGACCACCGCCTGGCCGAACTCGTCGAAGGCGGCCGTCTGGACCACCTGCCGCTCCCAGATGCCGAAGGCCAGGGCCTCCTTGCAGGTCATCGGGGCGTCGGCGGGGGTCAGGGGCGCGAGGCCCGAGGTCAGTTTCACGGCGTCGGTCAGGCCGCATTCGCCGCTGGTCGCCGGCGCCTCGGCGTACTCGATGCCGCCCTGGGCCAGGATGGCGCGGCAGGCCAGGGGATCGTCGCCGGCGCGGGCTGCCTTGATCTTGGTCGAGGCGCCGACCGGATCGATCATCGCCAGGGCTTTCCACGGCAGGTGCTCGCGCGGGATGGCCCGGTTCGCCACCAGGGTCATCAGCCCGACCAGCCCCCACAGCAGGATGAACCCGATCACGCGCGCCGCCAGCGTCTGGCGTCTGGCGTGCCTCTCGATGTGAGGCCTGCGGGGATGCGGTACGCGGTAGGCCATGGGTCTATGGTGAACGAGGTTCGCCTGAAGCTGCGCCGGGAAAATGACGGGGCAGTCCATAGCACGGCGGGCGCCTGCGAAACGAGCATCCGATACGTCGCCCCTCCCGCTGACATGATGATGAAGAGCCCTGAAGGCCTTGATGGAATTCTCCGCTCCGGTCAGGAGCCCTCGTCAAGAACCGCCTTCGGCGGCCGCGAAGCGGCGGCCCTGCAAGGGCCGTCCTTTACCAGGGCCCTGCCGGAGCAAAACTGGCCGTCAAGACATCAGGGCGCAGTCCGCCGCGAGAAGGCAGAGGCCATCCCGCGTCAGTCGGTCAGCCGGTTCAGCGAATCCACAACCGCGCTGCCCGCCGGCGCGTCGATGTCCGTCCGCGTGGTCTCGGTCAGCCGGGCCATGGTCATGTAGAAGCCGCAGGTCAGGATGATCTCGACGACCTCCTTGGGGCTGAAGTGCTTCTGCGCCTCGGCGAGGGTCTCCTCGCCGGCCTTGACCTTCTCGATCACCTCGGCGGCGAAGGCCAGCAGGGCCTTTTCCCTGGCATTGAAGCTGGCGTCGTCCAGCCGGCGGGCGGCCAGGGCGTCGATCTGCGCCTGGGTGCAGCCGCAGCGCAGGCCGATCGGGACATGCTGGACCCACTCGTATTCGCCGCCCTCCAGCTCGGCGACCAGCAGGATGACCAGCTCCCGTAGGTCCGCGCCCAGCTCCTGCTTGCTGAGGATCGCCCCGCCGAAGCGCAGGGCCGGCTCCATCAGGGTGTCGGCGTTGGCCAGCATGCGGAAGATGTTCAGCTTGACCGCCAGCTTGTCCCAGTACTCGGCCGCCTTGGGCGGCAGCTTGTCGATCTCGGCGAAGGGGACGAGGGCCATGGCGGGGTTCCTGTTGCTGCGTTTTTTCCAGTTTCACCCGACGGCGTGCGGGACGCCAGCACCCTTGGCGGATCGCCGCGAAAGGTCCATCAACGGCCCCTCATGAGCTCACCGACGGACCCCTCCGAGACCTCTGGCTGGCGCGACCTCCTGACCCCGGCCCTGGCGTCGCGGTTCGCTTTCCTCTGCCTGGGCATCTGGCTGAACGCCGCCGACGCCCTGGTGACGGTGACCCTGACGCCGACCATCGCCCGGGACATCGGCGGTTTCCAGTATTTCGGCTGGGCGGTGGCGGCCTTCCTGCTGGCCTCGATCGTCGCGGGCGCCGCGTCCGGGCGGGTGTCGCTGATGCTGGGGCTCAGACCCGCCACGGCCCTGGCCGGCCTGGCCTACGCCCTCGGCTGCGCCATCAGCGCCCTGGCGCCGACCTTCCTGATCTTCATCGTCGGGCGGCTGGTCCAGGGCCTGGGCGCCGGCGCGGTGGTGGCCCTCTGCTACGTGGCGATCAACGCCATGTTCCCCGAGCGGCTGTGGGTGCGGGTCTATGGCGCCATCGCCGGGGTCTGGGGCGTGGCGACCCTGTTCGGGCCGATGATCGGCGCGGTGTTCGCGCAGGGCGGGATGTGGCGCGACGCCTTCTGGTTCTTCGGCGTCCAGGGCCTGATCTTCATGGCCGCGACCTTCCTGCTGATGAAGAAGTCCGCCCCGGCCGAGGCGCTGAAATCCCGCGTGCCGATCCCGCAGCTGACGGTCCTGACCCTGGGCGTGACCCTGATCGCGGCGGCGGGGCTGGTCAGCACCATCCTGCCGGCGGTCCTGCTGGGCGTGGCCGGCATGAGCTGTCTGGCCTTGCTGCTGCGCATCGACGCCAGGGCCGGCGGGGTGCTGCTGCCGCTGTCGGCCGGCGACCTGACCCGCGCGGCGGGGCTCGGCTATCTGATGATCTTCGCCCTGGAGGTGGCGACCATCGCCTTCACCGTCTACGGCCCGGCCTTCGTTCAGGTGCTGCACGGCGCATCGCCGCTGGTCGCCGGCTATGTGATCACCGCCATCGCGGCGGGATGGACCATTGTCGCCATGCTGGTGGCGGGGATCCAGAACCGCGACGGGCTGATGATCCGCGGCGGCGCGACCCTGGTGGTGATCGGGACCGTCTGGGGCGCCTGGGCCGTGCCGCTGGGGTCGATCCCGCAGATCGTGCTGGCGATGATCGTCATGGGTGCGGGCTTCGGCATGAGCTGGGCCTTCGCCGCCAAGCGCATCGTCGCCAGCCTGCCCGAGGGCGAGCAACCGCTGGGCTCGTCAGCGGTCCCCACCGCCCAGCTGATCGGCGGGGCCTTCGGCGCGGCCGCCGCCAGCGCTGTCGCCGGAGCGCTGGGCTTCGCCGACGGAGTCGAGCCGGGTAACGGGGCGATCAACGGCTTTACCCTGTTCGCCGCCTTCATCCCGGTGTCCCTCGCCGGCTGGCTGGCCGCCTGGCGGCTGGGCGGGCTGGAACCGGCGGTTCAGGGCTGAGGCGACCAGCCGGCCAAGGCCCGCGATCAGGCCCAGGCCCAGCAGCCACCAGAGGTTCGCGCCCGGCAGGCGGGCCACCAGAGCCACGACCGCGACCATCCCCGCGAGCACGGCCAGCAGCACCGCCCAGCCGAGCGGCGTCAGCCTGAGGTTCGGCCGGCGCAGGTGATCGATGAGCGGCATGGCGCGAGGCTAGCCCGGCATTCGCCCGGGAGCCAGCGCACGGCTTCGCCGCTTCACGGGGCCAGGCCTTGTGAAGGTGGGGAGGTGGTGCGGAGCGCTCCGGTCTGCCCGGATGTCTGTTGGGTGGTGCAGGGTGCAGAAGGGGTAGACCTCACGCGCCGCGAAGTTCGTTATCCGGTGGCCGCCGGTGGGCAGTGCTCTTAGCACTTAGCCGGCAGAAGCCTCCGGCGGGCGGGTGGCGGCTAACCATCCCCGGACCGTGAGCGTAACCCCCGCTCACCTGACCCCGCTCGAACTCCACCCCGCCGCCGCATCGGATCGCCTGGCCGAGACGCCCTCCCCGTGCGGCGGGATGGGTGAAGGATAGGGGTGGTGGGGAGGGTGAGGTGAATTCGCGGTCCGTCCCCGGAGTAATCCGGAAAGAGTTCAGCGATTCCAACAGCCTGAAATTTCCAAACCCGATTGGCCCCGCGCAAGCCCTTCCCCCTCGATGGGGGAAGGGTTGGGATGGGGGTGTGTATCAGGCGATGTCGCGGTCCAG
>JACRBD010000364.1 GCA_016234625.1 Caulobacterales bacterium
CCCCGGAATTCGGTGACAGTTTACGAATTAGCCCGCCATCGCCGCGGATGTCCAGCGCGGAGACCGAATTCGTAAACTGTCACCGAATTCCGGGGCCTACGACCCGGGCCGGCCGTAGTCGGGACGGAACACCCGGTCGGTGACACCGTCGTTGATCGGGCCGGGCATCCGCCACTCGCCGCGGAAGGAGAAGTCCATCACCGCGCACAGACGGGGCTCGCCGGTGGCCGGGTCGTCGCCGAAGGCGTGCACCCGCAGGTCGCGCATATGGGCGATGGTCCCCACGGACAGCCAGCCGCTCTTTGAGCCGGGGCAGAAGGCCTGGATCATTACCTTGCCCTCGGCGGCCTTGGGGTCGATCTCGTAGAGCGTCCCCTCGCCGGCGTCGTCGCCCATCAGGGCGTCGAGCTTGCGGTTGACCGACCCGTCGGTGGAGACCCTGGGCAGGACACCCACCGGCACCGCCGTGGCCCGCACGGCCAGGATCCGCGTGCGCAGCATCGACTTGGTGAAGACAAAGGTCAGTCCCGCCCCGGTCAGCCGCTTGGCCGCCGGCGAGGCGGAGTCATAGGTGACCATCCGCTTCTGCGCCGCCCAGGCGGGGGCGGCGAGGGCGGACAGGATCAGGGCCGCGACAGTGGCGGTGCGGAACAGTCGGGACATCCAGGCGCCTTAGGGAGTTTTTCTCGGCTTGGGCTTGCCGCGCAGATCGGCCAGATCGCCCTCGAAGCCGGACAGCTTCCAGGTCCCCTCGACATTGGTGAAGGTCAGCAGGCAGGGGCCGTCCTTCTTCTTCGTCGCGCAGACCCGCCCGTCGGGCAGGTATTTCAGCGCCCCGCCGATGGCCAGCCGGTCGGGCAGGGGCTTGTCGGGGGTGTAGCCGTAGTAGTTGGCCGCGGCGCGGAACACCTCCGGCCGGATCATGGCGTCGACGGCGATGTCGGCCAGGCCGGGGGCCAGCAGGGCGGCCACGGCGCGGGCCCCGTCGTCCATGTCGGCGCGATTGGTCTCGCGCATCAGCCGGCCCTCGAGGGACTGTTTCAGCGCCCTGCGGTCAACATAGCGGTCGAATTCGGCGCGGTCGTTGTCGCGGATGGCGACCAGCAGGCTGTGCACGTCCCCTGCGGCGTCGAACCGGCTGGCGGTGGCGCAGCCGGCCAGGGCGAGAGCGGCGAGCGCGAGGAGGGCGAACGACCTGAGCATCCTGTCTCCTTGTCCCCGTTCCGGGGCCGAAATTGGGCGGTTAGTCTTTCGGTTTCAGAACGAAGTTCGCCACCAGCGCCACCGGCAGGCCGAAGATGAAGGCGTGCACCAGCAGGCTCTCGGCCAGCACCAGAGGCGGCATCGGATTGTGGTTGGCGGCCGACAGCGGGGTGATGATGAACCGCATCACAGTGAACATGGCCAGGCCGAACAGGGTCCCGCTGAGCCAGGGTCTGGCGATCTCCCGCGCCGGGGTCACGACGCAGTAGATAAGCGCCGCGACGATCGAGATGCCGAGGTCGGAGGCGAAGCCCAGCAGGACCATCGGCGCCCCACCGGCCATGGCCGCGTCCCGCCCCACCCAGCCGCCGGCGACCGATTTGCAGATCACGTCCAGGGGCGCCCCGAACTGCGCCGTGGCGGTCAGCAGGTCCAGCGGCCCGGCGACAGCCCCGCCGACGATGCCGGCGAGGAGGTGTTTTCTGGTGATGGCGACCACAGAGCTTCCCCCAAGAGATCCGTCATGGCCCGGCCTGTCCGGGCCACCCAAGCGCGTTGGAGCGGCAGAACAGGGCGCCGCCGCCCTCCGGTCAAGGTCGGAAGGATCGGTGTTCATGGGTGGCCCGGACAAGCCGGGCCATGACGGGTGGTGGGGGAATGGGCCACAACGGGCCCTGATCTCATGGCGAGAGGATCGCCGGTCTATCCAGCCTGCTCAAGGGCGCTTCGCGTCGCGCAGCGACAGGCCCGCAGGGCCTGCCCTTGACCAGGCTGGAAAGACCGGCAGGCTGGCCTGCAAGAGATCGACGGCGAAGTGTCGACGGGCGGGCTTCGTGGCGAAGGCTCGTTCCGATCTTGTGGAGGCGGGGATGTCTGACTCTGTTTGGCGAGTCCCGTTCGAAGGAACAAACATCGCGGTCCTGGCTGACTGCCACATTCACAGGCGCGGACCACAGTTCCCCGCAGCGCTCTTCCCTCGCCTTCAAGGCGCGGACCTCATCGTAACGCTGGGGGATATGGGCGAAAGATCCGGTCTCGATCAACTTCAGGAAATCGCGCCGGTTCTGGGTGTTCGCGGGGTAGACGATGACGACGACATCCGGACTCGCCGCAGTGTTCTGGCGCTCGATGGCGAGGGCTACAGGGTTGGATGCGTGTTCGACGCCAAGGCGGCTGGACTGGCCGAATACGTGGACCCGTTCGTCGCAGCAGGGAGCGCATCGCTGGTCTGCCAGCGACTGTTTGGCGGGGCGGTCGATATCCTGCTTCACGCGGCCACCCATCGCGCCGATGAAGCCCGCTTCGGCAGCGGGTCGGCCCTGAACCCCGGAAGCGCCGTGCTGCCGGCGGAAGGGGCGCGGGCAAGCTTCCTTCGCCTCAAGGTGGCTCGCGAAGGCTGCTACGGCCAGGTGATCTGGGTGGCCTGAGGCACTCAACGGGTCAAAGGCGAACTCACCAACGAAAAAGGCGCGGAGGTCTCCCTCCGCGCCCTTCCCAATTCCAGCCGTGAAGCCGCCTACGCCAGCTGGCGCTTGACCTCTTCCACCGTGAAGCACTCGATCTGGTCGCCCGGGCGGATGTCCTGGAAGCCGGCGAAGGCCATGCCGCATTCCTGGCCCGCGTTGACCTCGGGCACTTCGTCCTTGAAGCGCTTGAGGGTCTGCAGGGTGCCCAGTTCCAGCACGACCACGTTCTCGCGGACGATCCGGACCTTGGCGCCCTTGCGGACCACGCCCTCGGTGACCCGGCAGCCGGCGACCTTGCCGACCTTGGAGATGTCGAAGGCCTGCAGCACCTCGGCGTTGCCGAGGAAGGTTTCCCGCTGGATCGGCGCGAGCATGCCCGAGAGCACGCCTTTGATGTCGTCGATCAGGTCATAGATGATCGCGTAGTAGCGGATCTCGACGCCTTCGCGCTCGGCCAGGTCACGGGCCTGGCGCGAGGCGCGGACGTTGAAGCCCAGCAGCGGGGCGCCGGCGCCCTTGGCCAGCATCACGTCGCTTTCGCTGATCGCGCCGGCGCCGGAGAGGATGATCCGTGCACGGACCTCGTCGGTGCCGATCTTGTCAAGCGAGCCGACGATGGCTTCCACCGAACCCTGCACGTCGCCCTTGATGACCAGAGGCAGCTCGCTGATCCGCTTGTCCTGCAGCTTGGCCATCATGTCGGCCATCGAGGCGCCGGCCATTGGGCCGCTGGCGGCGGACCGCTCGCGCTTCACCCGGATGCGGTCTTCGGTCAGCTCACGGGCCCGGGCCTCGTTCTCCACCACGGCGAAGGGCTCGCCCGGATCGGGCGTGCCGTCCAGGCCGAGGATCTCGACCGGCATCGACGGGCCGGCCTCGGTCAGTTGCTCGTCCCGCTCGTTGAGCAGGGCGCGCACCTTGCCCCAGGCCGCGCCGG